>CALKVB010000216.1 GCA_937996605.1 uncultured Oxalobacteraceae bacterium
TCATGCGAACTCCGTTTATACATGGGTTCGAGTGTCGTCACAATTTCTTCGATCGTTTGCTTGAGATCGAATTCTCGATATTGATCACTTGATTGGTCCGCTGAAACCTGTTTAAAGCTGTGTATTAATTGCGCCGCGCGCTGTAAGTTTTTGATCAAAATATCTGAGGCTTTGACGCTCTGTTCAAGCGTACTAGTTAAAATCGATTTCTTAATCTGCCCAGAATCAATCATCTTCATTAAGTCGATCGCATGGTCGTGCAAAGTACTTGAGACCATCAAGCTATTTCCAATGGGTGTGTTCAGTTCGTGGGAAATTCCTGCCACGAGATAGCCCAGTGAAGCCATTTTCTCGGTGCGAAACATTTCCTCTTGCATGTTTTTGACTTGCTTTAGCGCTTGCTCAAGCTCGCGGTTAGCTTCTTCTAGGCTTAAGGTTCTGAGTCTAACTTTTTCTTCAAGCTGAATATTGAGTACGCGTATTTCGGACTCAATCTCGCGTAGTCTGGAAATGTCGACCAAGGAGAGAATTACCAAGTCTTCTTCCCCAACACGAATTAGTCGTGAAGAGATCTGGCAAGTATAGCTGCGCGCGCATCTATCCCTTACTTGCGCCTCCTGATTGTTGACATAAATTTCACGCTGTAGTTGTTGAAAATGATCATCGAAATCCTCACGATATGCCCAGAGTCCAATGTCCGTCAGGCTTTTTCCGCAGATTTGTTCGCGAGAGTAATCTAGGAAGCTTAACAATTTTTGATTGGCCTCAATGACTCGCTGCTCGTCTCTTTTGATTAACGCTAGTGGTATCGGAGAGTGTTCAAATAACTGTGTGAACTTGGTTTCACTTGCCCGTAAATGCCACTCTGAACGGCGCAAATCTTTTGCTGTCGCTTGCAATAAACGAATTTGTCGCCATAAGAAATACGAGAGTGACCATAATAAAAAGATGATAATTGTCGAGAATACGGCCCGATTGGTACTGCGCTCACGCCATGCACTCAAAATATTTTCGGTATCGCGCGCAAAAATCGCAGTCACCGGAAATTCAGTAATTTTTCGAAATGTGTATAAACGTGATTTAGTCTGTGCCTCGTCTAAGAAATGCGTATCTTCAAACATTCCTTCGGTGGACCGTTGTTGTAGTGCTTTGATCGTCGGAGATTCAGAAAGATTTTTTCCAACCTGTTCCGGTATTAGCGGAAAACGAACGATGATCACGCCATCATTGGTGAAAAGAGAAACCATGGCAGCGCTGTCTTTGGCTACACGTTGGTACACGCTGCTGAAATACGAGACGCTGATATCGGTGCTAATTATTCCGAGGAAATTGCCATCATCGTCAAATACATTCTTAGCAATAGGGACTACTAGCTCTGCATCATAAAAGCGTTGAAATGGGCGTCCTATTGTGACTGTTTTGATGTTTCTATTTTTTAAAAGAAATGGAATATAGGTACGGTCATCGGCATCAGTTTGGTAGGCGGGATAATCAATCGAACTGACCCATGCTTCGCCTTTTGGATTGACGAATTGTAGTGCTTTCATGACGCGGTTAAACGGCTGCGCTTTTGTGAGAACTTCGCGGATCAATTGACTGGAAATGGGCTTTGCTTTTCCCGCGATTTGAATGGCACTGATGACCGAGTCTAAATTTCTCTCGCCCTCGTGTATGGTTTGTGTCGCATGTTCATCAAGTAATCGAACGGCGACTAAACCATGTTCGTACTCCGAACTGATAGTGATGCGCCGATCTTGTTCTATCGACCACCAGGATTGGGCAGCGATTGCTAGTGTCGTGATGAGAGCGAAAGCAACAATCAGAATGCTTGAGCGATCTCTGTTTTCTTCTTTCTGCTTGTGCTTCATCTTCATATTTGTTCAGCGATAAATTCCCGTGCCGATACATAAATCGAGGCCCGGCACCTTCTCCACGTAGCCTTGTTTAGGTTCAACTTCTTTGGTCACCGGATTTGGCCAACGGTAGCGGGTCCAGCCACGTCCTTCTTTGGATTCGAAACATATCTTGACCATATTTTCGATCAAAAATACACCGTCAATATCACGCATTTCTAGCATCACTTTGCCGCGTATTTTGGGATTTTTTCCATGGACCGATTGATATCCTTTTGAATCTAAGGTGTAGACATAGAGGTCGCCTTTGGGATTGATATCGCTTTTTGTATTAAATGGACTGTCAAGTCGATTAAATTCAATGAAAGCTTTTTCTAGCCCATTTGCTTTTATATAGGCTTGTGCCTTTGAAATTAAAAACAAGGCATCTTTAGCATCGCTACGCTCTACCGCCAGCGTGAACGATGGCCAACTTAAGGCGAGCAAGAAAAATGAGATGAATACATGGGCGCGGCGTGGCATTTCACTTCCCTTAGAAACTTGAATATGCTGATGGGACTTTCAAGCCTATCAGCTTTGAATAATTTGTAAAGTTGAAAATGAGTGGTGTTGTTTCATTCGTGTTGCATTTTCAAAGTTGGCGGCATTTGTTCGAATCGCTCTACACGGCGCCTACTTCGCTTGTTACACTGTGCCTTACATTTGTTTCTTCCGATTGCGAGCTTTCATGGATACACTTTCAAGTTACACTGCACATTTTTGGTCTGGTGCTGAGTTAGGTGCCAACTCCATCATTTTTCTAAATTTGTTTGGCGCCCTACTGCTGGGCTTCGTCGTCGGTTATGAGCGCGCCTATCATGGTCGCGCTGCGGGTATGCGAACTTACGGTTTGGTTTGCATGGCTTCCGCAGCGTTGGTGGTGTTGGCTGGTTATCCTGATTACTGGTTTGGGGGTAGGGCAATCAATCCAGTTGGTTTGGATCCCTCTAGAACCATACAAGGTATTGTTACTGGGATCGGTTTCCTCGGCGCAGGGGTAATTATGAAAGATGGTTTTAGTATTAGTGGCTTGACCACGGCCGCTTCATTGTGGGCATCATCAGCGATTGGTATCTTGGTTGGAGTTGGTTTCTATGCGGCTGCAATCCTACTTGCTTTCTTGTCTGCTGCCTGCATGATTTGGGTATCGCGGTTGGAAATGTGGTTGCCAGCGCGTCAAGCAGTTTCTGTCACTATGCAATTTAAAGAAGGGTATCAGCCAAGTGAATTGGAAATCCGTAAGCTGGCGTTTGAACGGGGTTATGAGATCGCGGGGAGTACATTGGTTATTACCTTTAAGGATGGCGTCGCCGAGTGGAAATTTGTCGCAGTCGCTTTGAATAAACGTCAAGCAACCACAATTAGCGAGTTGGCAAAAGAGTTTTTGAATTTTGACGGTGTACTGTCCTTCCAGTTGGCGCATGCGCGTAATTAGGCTAACTCATTGATCAGAAAATACTTTTTTTGATATCGAAATCACGAACTGGTAATTCCCATCAAAAAAATATCAAACACTTTTTAAAAGGGTGTTGACAGTCCGAGGAAACATCTCCATAATTCGGGGTTCCCTGGGAGGGGTGGCCGAGTGGTTAAAGGCGACAGACTGTAAATCTGTTCTCTCTGAGTACGCTGGTTCGAATCCAGCCCCCTCCACCAGGCAGAATTTAGCGGCTGAAGTGACTTTAGTCCAGGTTGAAGTTCTCATGCGGGTGTAGCTCAATGGTAGAGCCGAAGCCTTCCAAGCTTAAGACGAGGGTTCGATTCCCTTCACCCGCTCCAAGTTTAAAGTTTTGTCTCTGCATGTGTGTTGTGCAAAGAGCTGCCCTTGTAGCTCAGTGGTAGAGCACTCCCTTGGTAAGGGAGAGGCCACGTGTTCAATCCACGTCAAGGGCACCAGGTAGTTCATTTCATCGTATTGCAAGTTTACGTCAGGCGTGTGTCTGATAGTTTGAAATCGCTCATCAATCGTTAGGAGTTTAAAATGGCAAAAGGTAAGTTCGAACGCACCAAGCCGCACGTTAACGTCGGTACAATTGGTCACGTTGATCACGGTAAAACTACATTGACAGCAGCGATCGCGACAGTATTGTCTGCGAAATTCGGTGGTGAAGCGAAGAAATACGACGAAATCGACGCAGCTCCAGAAGAAAAAGCGCGTGGTATTACAATTAACACAGCACACGTAGAATACGAAACAGCTGCGCGTCACTACGCACACGTTGATTGCCCAGGCCATGCTGACTATGTTAAAAACATGATTACTGGTGCTGCTCAGATGGACGGCGCGATCTTGGTTTGCTCCGCAGCAGACGGTCCAATGCCACAAACACGTGAGCACATCTTGTTGGCTCGCCAAGTTGGTGTTCCATACATCATCGTATTCTTGAACAAATGCGACATGGTTGATGACGCTGAGTTGTTGGAATTGGTTGAAATGGAAGTTCGTGAATTATTGTCTAAATACGAATTCCCAGGCGACGATTTGCCAATCATCCAAGGTTCCGCAAAATTGGCGCTCGAAGGCGACAAAGGTCCATTGGGCGAAGAAGCGATCATGAAATTGGCTGATGCTTTGGATTCTTACATCCCAACACCAGAACGCGCAGTTGACGGTACATTCTTGTTGCCAGTGGAAGACGTGTTCTCCATCTCTGGTCGCGGTACAGTTGTGACTGGTCGTGTTGAGCGCGGTATCGTTAAGGTCGGCGAAGAGATCGAAATCGTTGGTATCAAAGACACAGTAAAAACAACATGTACTGGTGTTGAAATGTTCCGTAAATTGCTCGACCAAGGTCAAGCAGGCGACAACGTAGGTGTATTGTTGCGCGGTACAAAACGTGAAGATATCCAACGTGGTCAAGTTTTGGCTAAACCAGGTTCAATCAAGCCACATAGCCATTTCACAGGCGAGATCTACGTTTTGTCTAAAGATGAAGGTGGTCGTC
Source organism: uncultured Oxalobacteraceae bacterium (assembly GCA_937996605.1). GTDB lineage: Bacteria > Pseudomonadota > Gammaproteobacteria > Burkholderiales > Burkholderiaceae_D > Undibacterium. The sequence goes on from CALKVB010000216.1 coordinate 4,838, forward strand.
ACACACCATTCTTCAACAACTACCGTCCACAGTTCTACTTCCGTACAACGGACGTAACTGGTTCGATCGAGTTGCCGAAGGATAAAGAAATGGTGATGCCAGGTGATAACGTATCTATCACTGTTAAATTGATCAACCCGATCGCGATGGAAGAAGGCTTGCGCTTCGCTATCCGTGAAGGTGGTCGTACAGTAGGTGCTGGCGTTGTTGCAAAAATTATTGAGTAATAACTTTTGAAATTCTGAAGGAAATTTCTTCAGAATTTTTGAGAAAACCTCAGAAATTGATGTACACTAGTCGGCTGTCTCACTTTTTAGTGAAGCAGCCGATTTTTTTAGTATTCGTTCTTTGTTAAAAATGCCACACGTAATAAGTGATTATTGTGATCGTGGCTCGTTCTTTTGGAAGATATTATGTCTACAGCAAATCAAAAAATCCGTATTCGCTTGAAAGCATTCGACTACAAGTTGATCGATCAATCTGCACTCGAAATCGTTGAAACAGCGAAACGTACAGGTGCTGTTGTTAAGGGTCCAGTGCCTTTGCCAACACGTATTCAACGTTTTGACGTATTGCGTTCACCGCACGTTAACAAAACATCTCGTGATCAATTCGAAATTCGCACGCATCAACGCTTGATGGATATCGTTGATCCAACAGACAAAACTGTTGACGCTTTGATGAAACTCGACTTGCCAGCTGGTGTCGACGTAGAAATCAAATTGCAATAATCGTTTTACCCGTCAGGATTTTAGTGATTTGAAAATAATTTTCTGATCACTAAATTCTCTGAAAATCAGACATACCATAAATTTTTCGTTTTTCAAACGAATTTGTCTTGTAAGTGAAAAATTTTCGGGTTACAATCGAGAGCTTAGATATAGTTAGGCTTTCGCCTGTCTATTTTTTAAGTTTTTTAACATCAGCCTCACCCAATCGTAGGTGAGAATGGAGAAAACAATGAGCTTGGGCCTAGTTGGTCGCAAGGTTGGCATGATGCGCATTTTTACTGATGACGGTGATTCAATTCCAGTCACAGTGTTAGATGTGTCAAACAACCGCGTGACACAAATCAAAACTCCTGAAACAGATGGTTATTCTGCTGTTCAGGTAACTTTCGGCCAGCGCCGTGCATCCCGTGTAACTAAAGCGGCTGCAGGTCACCTCGCAAAAGCGGGTGTGGAAGCTGGTACTGTCTTAAAAGAATTCCGTGTTGACGCTGCCAAAGCTGCTGAACTCAAAGCAGGTGATGTTGTGCCTGTCGGTTTGTTCGAAGCTGGTCAAAAAGTGGACGTGCAAGGTGTAACGATTGGTAAAGGCTATGCCGGTACTATCAAGCGCCATCACTTCGCTTCCGGTCGTCAAACGCATGGTAACTCCCGTTCGCATAACGTACCAGGTTCTATCGGTATGGCGCAAGATCCTGGTCGTGTTTTCCCAGGTAAGCGCATGACTGGTCACTTGGGTGATGTGAATCGTACTGTGCAAAATCTCGTTATCGCTCGTGTGGACGCTGAACGCCAATTGTTGTTGGTGAAAGGTGCTGTTCCAGGTGCGAAAAATGGTCAGGTGATTGTATCTCCAGCCATTAAAGTTAAAGCAAAGAAGGGGGCTTAATCTATGGAACTGAAGCTCCTAAATGCAGAAGGTCAAGCTGCTTCTAACGTTGCTGCGCCAGATACTATTTTTGGCCGCGATTACAATGAAGCTTTGATTCATCAAGTTGTTGTTGCTTACCAAGCCAATGCTCGCAGCGGTAATCGTAAGCAATTGGGTCGTGACGAAGTTCACCACACAACTAAGAAGCCATGGCGTCAAAAAGGTACGGGTCGTGCTCGTGCTGGTATGTCATCTTCTCCATTGTGGCGTGGAGGCGGTCGCGCTTTCCCAAATTCTCCTGATGAGAACTTCTCTCACAAAGTTAATAAGAAAATGTATCGCGCAGGTATCTGCTCGATCTTGTCTCAGTTGGCACGTGAAGGTCGTTTGAATGTTGTTGACAGTATGACTGTTGATGCGCCAAAAACTAAGTTGTTGTCTGAGAAATTGAAGACAATGGGTTGTTTGGATTCAGTGTTGATTATCACTGAAGACTTCAATGAGAACTTGATGTTGGCTGCTCGCAATCTGGTTAACGTTTTGGTTGTTGAGCCACGTTATGCTGATCCAGTTTCTTTGGTTTTCTACAAGAAAGTGTTGATCACTAAAGCGGCATTGACAAAGATTGAGGAGATGCTGGCATGAGTGCAACAATCAAGCATAGTGAAGAACGCCTGATGAAGGTGTTGCTGGCTCCAGTAATCTCTGAAAAAGCAACCATGGTTGCAGAGAAGAACGAACAAGTTGTGTTCTTGGTTACTCCAGATGCAACTAAGCCAGAAATCAAGGCTGCAGTTGAGTTGCTGTTCAAGGTTCAAGTTGAATCTGTTCAAGTAGCTAACCGCTTAGGTAAACAAAAACGTACTGGTAGATTTAATGGCCGTCGCAATCATACAAAACGTGCTTTTGTATGCTTGAAGCCAGGTCAAGAAATTAACTTTACCGAGGGGGCATAAGCATGGCACTCGTTAAGATGAAGCCAACCTCACCAGGTCGTCGTGGCATGGTTAAAGTGGTAACAGAAGGCTTGCATAAAGGCCGTCCGTTTGCTGCTCTGTTGGAAAAGAAAAATAAAACTGCTGGCCGTAACAACAACGGTCATATCACTACACGTCATATCGGCGGTGGTCATAAGCAGCACTATCGCGTAGTTGATTTTAAACGTTCTAAAGATGGTATTCCTGCGAAAGTTGAACGCATTGAATATGATCCTAACCGTACAGCGCACATCGCTTTGTTGTGCTACGCCGACGGCGAACGTGCATACATCATTGCATCCAAAGGTATGGCTGCTGGTGATCAGGTAATGAACGGCTCTCAAGCGCCAATCAAATCTGGTAACTGCTTGCCAATCCGCAATATCCCAGTTGGTACAACTATGCACTGCGTAGAAATGTTGCCAGGTAAGGGTGCGCAGATTGCTCGTACTGCTGGTGCTGGTGTTGTGTTGATGGCGCGTGAAGGTACATACGCTCAAGTGCGCTTGCGCTCTGGTGAAGTGCGTCGTATCCATATCGAATGCCGTGCAACTATCGGTGAAGTCGGTAACGGTGAGCATAACCTCCGTAAAATTGGTAAAGCTGGTGCGATGCGTTGGCGCGGTGTTCGCCCAACAGTTCGCGGTGTTGTCATGAATCCTATCGATCACCCACACGGTGGTGGTGAAGGTAAGACAGCAGCAGGACGTCATCCAGTTTCTCCATGGGGTCAGCAAACTAAGGGTAAGAAGACACGTCGCAACAAGCGTACGACTTCCATGATCGTCTCACGCCGTGGCAAGAAATAAGGGGTAACACATGACACGTTCAGCTAAAAAAGGGCCGTTTTGCGACGCCCATTTGGTAAAGAAAGTCGAAGCTGCGCAAGCAACTAAAGACAAAAAGCCAATCAAAACTTGGTCACGTCGTTCGACAATCATGCCTGATTTCATCGGTCTGACAATCGCTGTGCACAATGGTAAGCAACATGTACCAGTGTACGTTTCTGAAAACATGGTAGGTCACAAATTGGGTGAGTTTGCATTGACTCGCACATTTAAAGGCCATATCGCGGATAAGAAAGCGAAGAGATAATATGGAAACCAAAGCAATATTGAAGGGTGTACGTCTGTCCGAGCAAAAAGGTCGCTTGGTAGCAGACTTGATCCGTGGTAAGAAAGTCGATCAAGCATTAAACATCTTAGCTTTCAGCCCGAAAAAAGGCGCGACAATCATCAAGAAAGTGTTGGAGTCAGCAATTGCTAACGCCGAACACAATGATGGCGCTGATATCGATGAATTGAAAGTGACGACGATTTATGTCGAAAAGGGACCAATTTTGAAGCGCTTCACAGCGCGTGCAAAAGGTCGCGGCGATCGTATCTCTAAACAATCCTGTCACATCTATGTGACTGTTGGTAACTAAGGAGTCACGATGGGACAGAAGATACATCCAACCGGTTTCCGTCTTGCGGTAACTCGTAATTGGTCCTCTCGCTGGTATGCTGGCAATACAAATTTTGCCACTATGCTGGGCGAAGACTTGAAGGTACGTGAATACCTCAAGAAGAAACTGAAGCAAGCTTCCGTTGGTCGCATCCTGATCGAGCGTCCAGCTAAGAATGCACGCATTACCATTTACAGCTCCCGGCCAGGTGTTGTGATTGGTAAAAAAGGCGAAGATATCGAATCTTTGAAAGCGGATTTGGCTAAGATCATGGGCGTGCCAGTGCATGTCAATATCGAAGAAATTCGCAAGCCAGAAATCGATGCACAATTGATCGCTGACTCTATTTCTCAGCAACTCGAAAAGCGTATTATGTTCCGTCGCGCAATGAAGCGTGCGATGCAAAACGCAATGCGTTTGGGTGCTAAGGGTATCAAGATCATGTCTAGTGGTCGTTTGAACGGTATTGAAATCGCACGTAAAGAATGGTATCGCGAAGGTCGTGTGCCTCTGCATACATTGCGCGCTGATATCGATTACGGTACAAGTGAAGCATCTACGACATACGGTATCATTGGCGTTAAAGTTTGGGTTTACAAAGGTGATCGTTTAGCTAATGGCGACGCTCCAGTAATCGAATCCACACCAGAAGACGACAAAAAACGTCGTGGCCCACGTCGTGAAGATGGCAAGCCAAATAGCCGTCCACGTGCGAAGCGCCCTGAAGGTCAAACTCCAACTGGTGCAGCACCAGCCGCTAAACGTGTTCGCACGAAAGCAGCTGACGGCGCAGCATCAGCTGAGAAAGCAGGAGAATAATCATGCTGCAACCAGCACGCAGAAAATATCGTAAGGAACAAAAAGGCCGTAACAAGGGTATTTCCCATGAGCGCGGTACAGCAGTCTCTTTCGGTGAATTTGGTTTGAAAGCAATTGGCCGCGGTCGTATCACTGCGCGTCAAATTGAAGCTGCACGTCGTGCTATGACTCGTCATATCAAACGTGGTGGCCGTATCTGGATCCGTATTTTCCCAGATAAACCAATCTCCCAAAAGCCAGCTGAAGTTCGTATGGGTAATGGTAAAGGTAATCCAGAGTACTACGTAGCCGAGATTCAACCAGGCAAAATGTTGTACGAAATGGATGGCGTAGATGAATCGTTGGCACGTGAAGCGTTCCGCTTAGCTGCTGCGAAATTGCCGTTATTGACAACGTTCGTCGTACGTCAAGTCGGCCAATAAGGGGAGTTGTAAATGAAAGTATCTGAACTCCAAGGCAAGGATCAAGCCGCTTTGACGAAAGAACTGAATGAATTGTTGAAGGCGCAATTCAGCCTGCGTATGCAAATCGCTACGCAACAACTGAATAACACTTCACAACTCAAAAAAGTACGTCGTGACATCGCAAGAGTTAAAACAGTCATGAATCAGAAGGATGCCAAATAATGAACGATCAAGTTAAAGTTGCACTGAAGCGCACATTGATTGGCAAGGTTGTTTCCGACAAGATGGACAAAACAGTGACCGTGTTGGTAGAGCGTCACGTTAAACATCCTTTGTACGGTAAGATCATTGTGCGCACAGCAAAATACCATGCGCATGATGAAGCTAACCAAGCGAAAGCCGGCGACACTGTAGAGATTCAAGAAGGCCGTCCAATCTCTAAAACGAAAGCCTGGACATTGACACGTGTAATTCAAGTTGCACAAGTCGTATAAAGTTGTTGCAGTAATCGTTTTTTGATGTAATAATGATGGGCTGTCATTTGCACTAGCTGTAAATGACAGCTTAAATGTCTCTCGCGTCTGCTTCTTGCGAGAGTGGTTAAAAAATCGTCCACCTAATCGGTTGACTCGTACATTGTTGCTTGTGTTTTACAGGCGTCCGACAATAAGTGGGTTGGCTGGCGGGACCAAGACTGACTACAGATTTGCAATGTGCGGATTGTGTGGATTAAGTTGGGAAAGAGAACAATATGATTCAAACAGAAAGCCGGCTAGAAGTGGCTGACAATACTGGTGCGCGCGAAGTTTTGTGCATCAAGGTATTGGGCGGTTCTAAGCGTCGTTATGCAGGGATTGGTGACGTTATCAAGGTAACAGTCAAGTCTGCTGCTCCACGCGGTCGCGTGAAAAAAGGTGAAATTTACAATGCAGTTGTAGTTCGCACTGCTAAAGGTGTTCGTCGTCAAGATGGCTCTTTGGTTAAGTTCGACGGCAATGCTGCAGTGTTGTTAAATGCAAAGCTCGAGCCAATCGGAACACGTATTTTCGGCCCAGTAACGCGTGAATTGCGTACTGAGCGTTTCATGAAGATCGTTTCTCTTGCTCCTGAAGTGCTGTAAGGGGTCGTGATGAATAAGATTCGTAAAAACGACGAAGTCATCGTCTTGACGGGTAAAGACAAAGGTAAGCGCGGTCAAGTGCAGCAATGCATCGACAGTGATTACGTTGTTGTAGCAGGCGTGAATGTTGCTAAAAAAGCGACTAAGCCTAACCCAATGACTGGAGCAGTTGGTGGTATCGTTGATAAATTGATGCCGATTCATGTTTCCAATGTTGCGTTGTTCAACGCTGCATCTGGCAAAGCAGACCGTGTAGGTTTTAAAGTTGTGGATGGCAAAAAAGTCCGCGTCTATAAATCTACTGGCGAAGTTGTGAAGGCGTAAAGTCATGGCCCGTCTACAAGCATTATATAAAGATAAAATCGTTGCAGATTTGACTGAGAAATTCTCTTACAAATCTCCAATGGAAGTTCCTCGCATCTTGAAAATCACCCTGAATATGGGTTTGTCCGAAGCTGTAGCTGATAAGAAAATTATTGAGCACGCTGTAGGTGATTTGACAAAGATTGCAGGTCAAAAACCTGTCGTAACAAAAGCGCGTAAAGCGATCGCTGGTTTCAAAATCCGCGAAGGCTATCCAATCGGTTGTATGGTCACATTGCGTGGCAATCATATGTACGAATTCTTGGATCGTCTGGTTACAGTAGCTTTGCCACGTGTACGTGACTTCCGCGGCGTTTCTGGTCGCGCATTTGACGGTCGTGGTAACTACAACATCGGTATCAAGGAACAAATCATTTTCCCTGAAATCGAGTACGACAAGATTGACGCGTTGCGTGGTATGAATATTAGTATTACTACGACAGCTAAGACCGACGAAGAAGCAAAAGCGCTTCTCGCCGCATTTAAATTTCCGTTCAGAAACTGAGGTCGCCATGGCAAAATTGGCACTGATTAATCGTGAGCAAAAGCGTGCAGATTTGGTGAAGAAATTCGCTGGCAAACGCGCCGAATTGAAGGCCATCATTGATGACCAATCAAAAACTGAAGAAGAGCGTTATTTAGCTCGTTTGAAGTTGCAGGCATTGCCACGTAATTCAAACCCGACTCGTCAACGCAATCGTTGCGCTTTGACAGGTCGTCCACGTGGAACATTCCGTAAGTTCGGTTTGGGCCGTATTAAAGTCCGTGAATTCGCCATGCGTGGTGAAATCCCGGGTATGACTAAAGCTAGCTGGTAATAGGAGAATAAGCAATGAGTATGAGCGATCCTATCGCCGATATGCTGACCCGCATCCGTAACGCGCAAGTTGTTCAAAAGACTGCTGTTGCGATGCCGTCCTCTAAGGTAAAAGTTGCTATTGCAAACGTACTGAAGGACGAAGGCTACATTGAGGATTTCGCAGTAGTTGACGCTGCTGGTAAATCTGAATTGAAAATCGGTTTGAAATATTATGCAGGACGTCCTGTGATCGAACGCTTGGAACGTGTATCACGTCCAGGTCTCCGTATTTACAAAGGTAAAGACGAGATCCCAAGTGTAATGAACGGTTTGGGCGTGGCCATCGTGTCCACACCTAAGGGCGTTATGACTGACCGCAAAGCGCGCGCAACCGGTGTCGGTGGCGAAGTTATTTGCTACGTCGCCTAAGGAGTGCAAGATGTCTCGAGTAGGTAAAATGCCAATCGCGTTGCCAGCAGGTGCAGAAGTTGCAATCTCTGCAGCGGCGATTACAGTAAAAGGTCCAATGGGCGTATTGACACAAAGCCTGAATGGCTTGGTGTCCGTTGCTAACGAAGGTGGTTCACTCAACTTCAAACCAGCTAACGAAAGCCGTGAAGCTAATGCTATGACAGGTACATTGCGTGCCTTGGTTAATAACATGGTTAACGGTGTTACTAAAGGTTTTGAGCGTAAGTTGACACTGGTCGGCGTTGGTTATAAAGCGCAAGCGCAAGGCGACAAGCTGAATCTCTCCTTGGGTTTTTCTCATCCTGTAGTACATCAAATGCCAGAAGGCGTGACATGTGCAACACCAACTCCTACTGAAATTCTCATCAAAGGTGTGAATAAGCAGCAAGTTGGTCAGGTCGCAGCAGAAGTTCGTGCATACCGCAGCCCAGAGCCTTATAAAGGCAAAGGCGTCCGCTACGCGGATGAAGTGGTTGTGATTAAAGAAACCAAGAAGAAGTAATAGGGGTTAGACGATGGATAAGAAACAATCACGTCTGCGCCGCGCGACTCAAACCCGTGCCAAGATCGCAGAGCTCAAGGTCACACGTTTATCTGTGCACCGTACGAACTCTCACATCTACGCTAGCATCATTGATGCGGATTCCAAAGTATTGGCATCTGCATCTACAGTGGAAGCTGAAGTGCGTGCAGAATTGGCAGCGGCATCTAAGCACGGTGGTAATGCTGCGGCAGCCACTTTGATTGGTAAGCGCGTTGCGGAAAAAGCATTGAAAGCAGGAGTTACCGAAGTCGCGTTTGATCGCTCCGGTTTTCGTTACCACGGTCGTGTGAAGGCGTTGGCAGAAGCCGCGCGTGAAGCCGGCTTGAAGTTCTAAGGAATATTCGTCATGGCAAAAATGCAAGCAAAAACAGCAGCCGACAAGCCGGATGATGGCATGCGCGAAAAAATGATCGCGATCAACCGTGTAACCAAAGTGGTTAAGGGTGGTCGTATCATGGGCTTCGCAGCATTGACAGTTGTTGGTGATGGTGACGGCCGTATCGGTATGGGCAAGGGAAAATCGAAAGAGGTTCCAGTTGCTGTACAAAAAGCGATGGAAGAAGCGCGTCGCAAAATGATCAAAGTTACGTTGAAGAATGGCACATTGCAACACACCGTTATCGGTAAGCATGGCGCGTCTTCAGTAATGATCTCTCCAGCTAAAGAAGGTACTGGTGTGATCGCTGGTGGTCCAATGCGCGCTATTTTCGAAGTTTTGGGTGTTACTAACGTTGTTGCAAAATCTAACGGTTCCACAAATCCATACAACATGGTTCGTGCAACATTGAACGGTTTGGCAAAAATGAGTACTCCAGCTGAGATCGCAGCGAAACGCGGCAAGTCCGTTGAAGAAATTTTGGGCTAAGGTGATCGCAATGACTAAAACAGTAAAAGTACAATTGGTCAAGGGTTTGATCGGTACGCGCGAATCACATCGTGCAACTGTGCGCGGCTTGGGTCTGCGTCGTGTTAATTCAGTTTCTGAATTGCAAGACACACCAGCTGTTCGCGGTATGATCAACAAAGTCTCGTATCTTGTGAAGGTTGTATCGTAAGCCCTTGGGTTTGCGATCGGAGCAAATTATGGAATTAAATACAATACAACCAGCTGATGGCGCAAAACACGCAAAACGTCGTGTTGGTCGCGGTATCGGTTCTGGTATCGGTAAAACAGCGGGCCGTGGTCACAAAGGTCAAAAATCCCGTACAGGCGGTTTTCATAAAGTAGGTTTCGAAGGCGGTCAAATGCCTTTGCAACGTCGCTTGCCTAAACGTGGTTTCAAATCTTTGGCAACACCTTACAAAGCAGAAGTGCGTTTGTCTGATCTGGAAAACTTGCCAGTGACAGAAATCGACATTTTGGCTTTGAAACAAGCCGGTGTTGTGTCTGAATTGGCACGTGTAGTTCGCGTGATTTTGTCAGGTGAGATCACTAAAAAAGTAACTTTGAATGGCTTAATCGCTACCAAAGGTGCTAAAGCTGCGATCGAAGCTGCTGGCGGCTCAGTCGCTTAATAACGAAATTCATTGCGAAATTCTGGAGCAATAATTGGCAACATCTCCTCAACAAACTAAAAGTGCAGCAAGCGGTTTTCCTTGGGGAAGACTGTGGTTTTTGCTTGGTGCACTGGTTGTATATAGGATAGGTGCACACATACCTGTTCCTGGAATTGATCCAACGGTTCTGGAAACACTATTCAAACAAAACCAAAATGGTATTTTGGGTATGTTTAATATGTTTTCAGGCGGCGCGCTGGCGAAGTTCACGATCTTAGCTTTGGGAATTACACCATATATCTCTGCATCGATCATCATGCAGTTGATGTCTGTGGTATCTCCACAGTTGGAAGCGTTAAAAAAAGAAGGTGAGTCTGGACGTCGGAAGATTACCCAGTACACCCGTTACGGCACTTTAGTGTTGGGCGTGGTACAAGCTTTCTTTATCGCTTTCGGCTTGGAAACTCAGCCAGGATTGGTTCTTGACCCAGGTATGGCATTTAGATTTACAACGGTTGTAACCTTGGTTACCGGTACCATGTTTTTAATGTGGTTAGGTGAGCAAATTACAGAACGCGGTTTGGGTAACGGCATCTCGATTATCATTTTCTCGGGTATTGTTGCTGGTTTGCCTGGTGCATTGGCAGGTTTGTTTGATTTGGTTCATACAGGCGCAATGCAACCGATTTCAGCGTTGATTATCTGTGTCATGGTGGCAGCTGTCACATTCTTAGTTGTCTTTGTCGAACGCGGTCAGCGCAAGATCTTGGTCAATTATGCTAAGCGTCAAGTTGGTAACAAAGTTTATGGTGGTCAAAGTAGTCATCTGCCATTGAAATTGAATATGGCAGGCGTTATTCCTCCAATTTTCGCGTCGTCAATTATTATGTTGCCGGCAACGATCACGGGAATGTTCGCTAAGGGTGCTGCAGATCAGGAATCCGGTTTTGTCCGTTTCCTGCAAGATCTTGCAAGCTCTCTGTCGACTGGTGAGCCGATCCACGCTTTGTTGTATGCGGTAACTATCATTTTCTTCTGCTTTTTCTATACAGCGCTGGTGTTTAACAGCAAAGAAACTGCGGATAATTTGAAGAAGAGCGGTGCGTTTGTACCTGGGATTCGTCCTGGAGATCAGACAGCTCGTTATATCGATAAGATTTTGATGCGTTTGACGCTGATTGGCGCGATGTACATTTCGCTGGTTTGCTTGTTGCCAGAATTATTGATCGCTCATTGGAAAGTACCATTCTATTTCGGCGGCACATCGCTGTTGATTATCGTGGTAGTAACAATGGACTTCATGGCACAGGTACAGAATTACGTTATGTCACAGCAATACGAATCGCTTCTTCGTAAAGCAAATTTCAAGGGCGGCATACCTTCACGGTAAGCACCCAGAGGAACAGCAGACCGAATGGCAAAAGACGACGTTATACAGATGCAGGGAGAGATTCTTGAGAATCTTCCGAATGCAACATTTCGAGTTAAGTTGGAAAATGGGCATGTTGTGCTTGGCCATATTTCAGGAAAAATGCGAATGAACTATATCCGCATTCTTCCTGGTGATAAGGTGACAGTAGAATTGACGCCTTATGATTTGAGCCGAGCACGTATTGTGTTCCGGACCAAGTAAATTAAATTGAACTAGAAGGGAAGAGGGCAAAAATGAAAGTTCTCGCATCAGTTAAGCGGATTTGCCGCAACTGCAAGATCATCAAGCGCAAAGGTGTTGTTCGTGTAATTTGCACAGAACCACGCCATAAACAGCGCCAAGGTTAATTTAACGTTATTGAACGAGGAATAACGAATGGCACGTATAGCAGGGGTTAATATCCCAAATCATCAGCATACCGTAATTGGCTTACAAGCTATCTATGGTATTGGCGGCCCACGCGCAGCAGATATCTGTGCAGCAACGGGTGTTCCGACCAACAAAAAGGTCAAAGATCTGGACGACAACGAGTTAGAAAAACTTCGTGACAGTATTGCAAAATACGTCGTCGAAGGTGATCTTCGTCGTGAAATCTCGATGAACATCAAGCGTTTGATGGACTTAGGCTGCTACCGCGGTCTGCGTCATCGCAAAGGTTTGCCTGTTCGTGGTCAACGTACACGTACTAACGCACGTACACGTAAAGGCCCACGTAAAGCAGCGCAATCATTGAAGAAATAATCCAGTAAGCTGGATTCAAGGAACCAATTATGGCAAAAGCACAAAATAACGCAGCGGCAGCTCGCGCTCGTAAAAAAGTTAAGAAAAATGTTGCTGAAGGTATCGCACACGTTCACGCATCTTTCAACAACACCATCATCACGATCACTGATCGTCAAGGCAATGCATTGTCTTGGGCAACTGCTGGTGGTCAAGGTTTTAAAGGCTCTCGTAAATCTACACCTTTCGCAGCTCAGGTTGCGGCAGAAGCAGCTGGTAAAGTTGCTGTAGAATGCGGTATCAAAAATCTTGAAGTACGTATCAAAGGCCCAGGCCCAGGTCGTGAGTCCTCTGTGCGTGCTTTGAATAATTTGGGTATCAAGATCTCTTTGATTCAAGACGTTACGCCAGTTCCACACAACGGCTGCCGTCCTCCAAAGCGTCGTCGTATCTAATTCTGGGCTTGGCGTGAGCTGAGCTTTGGAAATTCTAGCTTCCATGCTAGAATGCAGCCCGCCAATAAATTTGGTGGGTTTTGTTCTTTAGAATCGTTCTTTAGAATTTAGCGACTTTTTTAAGACCACTGTTTGGTAGCAGGTAGACCAAACTAGCGTAGGTGTATTGAGCACTTACGTCATTTACAAAGGAAATTATTGTGGCACGTTATATCGGACCAAAAGCAAAATTATCCCGTCGCGAAGGCACGGATCTGTTTCTGAAAAGCGCACGTCGCTCTTTGGACTCCAAATGCAAATTAGATGTAAAACCAGGTCAACACGGCGCGAAATCTGGCGCACGTACATCTGACTTCGGTAATCAATTGCGTGAAAAACAAAAAGTTAAACGTATGTATGGCGTCTTGGAACGTCAATTCCGTCGTTATTTCGCAGAAGCTGATCGTCAAAAAGGTAACACTGGCGAAACTCTGTTGAAATTGTTGGAATCCCGTTTGGATAACGTTGCTTACCGTATGGGTTTCGGCTCTACACGTGCAGAAGCACGTCAATTGGTAAGCCACAAAGCATTCACTGTCAATGGTACAGTAGTGAACATCGCTTCTTACCAAGTTAAGTCTGGTGACGTTGTAGCTGTTCGTGAAAAAGCGAAAAAGCAAACACGTATCGTTGAAGCTTTGTCTTTGGCAGAACAAGTTGGTATGCCTTCTTGGGTTTCTGTTGACGCGAAGAAAATGGAAGGCACATTTAAGTCTATGCCAGACCGCAGCGATATCGCTCACGACGTCAACGAATCCTTGATCGTCGAATTGTATTCTCGTTAATATTAAGTTTCACCGCCTGCCCATTTTACGATGGGCAGGCTTTTTTCTTTTTGCCATCAGCCTTATCGGTGTAACGAGCCGAGGGTATTGAAAAGGACAAATCATGCAAAACAATCTGTTTAAACCTCGTATTATCGATGTCGAAATGTTGGGCCAAGGCTCAGCAAAAGTAGTGATGGAGCCATTTGAACGTGGTTTCGGTCATACTTTAGGTAACTCTTTGCGTCGCGTTTTGTTGTCTTCTATGGTTGGTTATGCGCCAACAGAAGTGACTATCGCTGGCGTAGTTCACGAATATTCGACACTCGATGGCGTTCAAGAAGACGTCGTTGATATCTTGTTGAACTTGAAGGGCGTGGTTTTCAAGTTGCATGAACGTGATGAAGTCACTTTGACTTTGAAAAAAGAAGGCGAAGGCGCTGTATTGGCTTCTGATATCGAATTGCCACACAATGTTGAATTGATCAATCCAGAACACGTGATTGCCAATCTAACTGCTGGCGGTAAGTTGGATATGCAGATCAAGGTTGAAAAAGGCCGTGGCTACGTTCCTGGTAACGTACGTCGTTTGTCTGAAGATGCGAACAAAACAATCGGTCGTATCATTCTTGACGCGTCATTCTCCCCAGTACGTCGTGTTTCTTATTCCGTTGAATCTGCTCGCGTTGAACAACGTACTGACTTGGATAAGTTGATCATCAACATCGAAACAAATGGTGTGATCACTCCAGAAGAAGCGATTCGTCAATCTGCTCGTGTATTGGTTGACCAACTGCACGTATTCGCGGCATTGGAAGGTACTGAAGCAGCTGCTGAAGCACCATCTCGCGCTCCAGCGGTTGATCCAGTATTGTTGCGCCCAGTCGATGATTTGGAATTGACTGTACGTTCTGCAAACTGCTTGAAAGCAGAAAACATTTACTACATTGGTGATCTGATCCAACGTAGTGAAAATGAATTGCTCAAGACACCAAACTTGGGTCGCAAGTCTTTGAACGAAATCAAAGAAGTATTGGCGTCCCGCGGTTTGTCTTTGGGTATGAAGCTCGAAAACTGGCCGCCAGCTGGTTTAGAGAAGTAAGATTTGCTTGTGCATCGGTCACGCTAAGGCGTGGCTGATGTTGTAGGTGAGTAGGAAGACATTACCGGTCCGCGTCAAATGGTTTGACGATAGAAGAACTGGAATTTTTAAACATATTGAAAGGAAGTACCATGCGTCATCGTCACGGCTTACGTAAGCTGAATCGTACATCATCCCATCGTTTAGCAATGTTGCGCAACATGACAGTTTCTTTGTTGCGTCACGAAGCGATCAAAACAACTTTGCCAAAAGCAAAAGAATTGCGCCGCGTTGTTGAGCCAATTTTGACATTGGCAAAAACAGACACATTGGCAAACAAACGTTTGGCATTCAACCGTTTGCGCGATCGTGAAATCGTTCAAAAATTGTTCGCTGAATTGGGCCCACGTTTTGCAAATCGTAACGGTGGTTACTTGCGTATCTTGAAAATGGGTTTCCGCGTTGGCGACAATGCACCTATGGCATACGTAGAATTGTTGGATCGCCCAGAAGTTACTGATGCAGCTGATGCACCAACAGTAGAAGAATAAGCTGAAATACTTAGCTGCATTCTCAAAAAAAGCCGTTCAGTAATTGAACGGCTTTTTTATTTTTCATTTCCTGACACGGTTCTATACGTTCTTCAGTAGTAGCCATTTTGCTTCCAAATGTAAGTGCGGTAAGCAAGACCTTGGCGCTTCGGTTAAGATGCTAGCTTCAGCCATGCCTATCGATATCATGATAACGTCCGCATTCACATTCAGTTTCGGCTCTGTCGGAAAACGGTTTAGTTTTGCTAATGCTGGTTTTCAACTCATCGTAAGCTTATTTCTTTTGCTTAACTTCGCACTATTTTCCCAGATTGCCTTAGCTGATGATTTTCTAGACCCCGCTGTGGCATTCAAAGTGGATGCGAAGATGGTGGCGAAAGACAAGTTACGTATCGACTTTACGATCGCAAAAGGTTATTACCTCTATCGTGAACGATTCAAGTTTGCGGCTGACGGCGCGAGTTTAGGCCAGTTTGAATTTCCGCGCGGGAAGATCAAATACGATGAAACATTTGAGAAAGATGTCGAAACGTATCACGATCAATTGAGTATAGTGATACCGGTCGCTGCCAGCACAGACTTTAAACTCAAATTGACGCAGCAAGGTTGTGCAGATGCGGGTCTTTGTTATCCACCTATGGATTTGATTTTACCGATCGGTGTGAATGGCGCTGATGTCTCCTCCGCGCCAAAGCCAGGAGGCATAGACTCACCAGGAAGCCAAGGTGCGACAGAAACTGAATCTTCTGGTATTGCAAGTACCCTAAAAAGTGGACGTTTGATCTTGATTATTCCCTTGTTTTTTGTCTTGGGATTGGGATTGTCTTTCACGCCATGCGTGCTTCCTATGGTCCCTATTCTTTCATTCATTATTGTCGGCGAAGGTGCGGCGATTAAGAGAAGTCGTGGGTTCTTTTTATCACTCAGCTATGTGCTCGGAATGGCTTTGGTTTACACCGCTCTTGGTGTCAGTGCAGGACTGCTCGGCGAGGGTTTGGCGGCAGCTTTGCAGAATCCTTGGGTATTGTCAGCATTTGCCGGCTTAATGGTGTTGCTCTCCCTATCGATGTTCGGTGTCTATCAATTACAAGTACCAGCCGCGATTCAGACCAAACTTAGTCTATTCTCCGAGGGGCAGCGCAATGGGAAATTGGCTGGCGTATTTTTGATGGGCGCCATCTCAGCCCTGATTGTCGGTCCATGTGTTGCTGCACCATTGGCCGGGGCTCTTGTGTACATCAGTCAAACCCGCGATGTGCTGGTGGGTGGCAGTGCGCTGTTCGCGATGGCGATGGGCATGGGCGTACCGCTACTATTGGTCGGTATGTCAGCTGGTAGTCTCTTACCGAGAGCTGGTGTGTGGATGGAGCAGATCAAACGCTTCTTTGGTGTGTTGATGTTGGCAATGGCGATCTGGATGGTATCTCCTGTATTGCCAGGGGCAGTGCAGATGATTGCTTGGGCGGTGCTCTTGATTTCATATGCAGCCTACCAAGCTTTTTTCTATCGAGGCAAATTGTTTTCTAAGTTCATAGCTGGTGTGTTCTTTATGCTTGGTGGAATTCAACTTGCGGGTGTTTCCACAGGTGGACGTGACGTATTTTCTCCCTTGGCTCATCTGACGGGTAATGCCGTTCATGTGCAATTTCAACGCGTCAAATCGAGTGCTGAGTTGGATGCGGTCCTTCAACAATCTGCGGGTAAAGTCGTCATGTTCGATTTTTACGCGGATTGGTGTGTATCCTGTAAGGAGATGGAGAAACTGACTTTTGTTGAGCCACGCGTGAAAGCAAAACTTGATCAAATGGTCTTGCTGCAAGTGGATGTGACGGCAAACAATGCCGATGACAAGGCACTCTTGAAACGCTTCGGTCTATTCGGCCCACCTGGCATCATCTTTTTTGATAAGGGCGGCAAAGAGCTTGAAGGTAAGCGTGTGATCGGTTATCAAAACGCAGATAAATTCTTAAAGTCATTAGCTGCAGTCGAAGCGCCATGAGTAATGGGAGTCGACAACCAGCGTCGAGCGAGAGAGAAAAAAAGGCGACTCAAGTCGCCTTTTTTTATTGTGTCGGCACGACGAGTTCTGCGTAGTCGTATAGGGCGCCAAGGATCTCTTGAGTCTCATCGTCAGCGGTTTCAGACAAACTGTCGATTTGATTAAAGTATGCCTCCACAGTCCTTGCTTGTGCTTCGCCGTGCAGTAGGCGTGCGATACGATGTTCCTCCCATTGTTGTTGCTCGTCGGCAGTCAAAGATTGAGGGAAATTACGTGCTTTGTAGCGGAAGAATAATTCACTTAAGCGTTCATCTTGGAAATGCGGTTTTGCTTTTTGTAGTTGGTTTGCATCCATCTGCCGCAAGTCATTCAATATGCGTCGATCTGCCGTTGCTATAAAACCGCCGTAAAGATCTTCGTCGACATCCACAGGTTCCAACTCTGGACGCGCATATACTTTTGTCCACAGTGCGTCTGACAAGTCTGGGTTTTGTGAGAGTTGCATGGCGTACGCGGCGTGCGTTTGCACCTGATTAAGATCGATTTGCCAGCGTGTCGCAAGCTCTGCACTCAAGGTCTTCATATTGCCGATCACGATTGGCGATTTGTTCAAATGGATGCTCTTAACTGGTAGCCGACTTACCCCTTCAGGAAGGGTATCCGTTTTGCTAAACATCCGCAATTGAATATCGGCGACATCAAGATCGGCGAGTTCTCGCGGATCAAAACGCAAGTCCCAAGCGATCACTTCGTTTTTATTCTTGGGGTGGATGGCAAGTGGCCACATCACGGCGAGGCAGCCGTAACTTGTATTGAACATGCCTGACACGTGTAAGAACGGTTTTCCGAGTAAAGGTAAGCCGATTTCGTTCGCGGCTTTTTCTTTCTTATGTAAGGCAAAACAAAACTCAAACAATTTTGGCTGTTTTTGTTTAACTAGGCGCGCTAAAGCAATCGTCGCCCGCACATCAGATAAAGCATCATGTGCAGCCTCATGCGCAATGCCATTGGCAGCCGTTAAGTGTTCGAGTCGGAAGCTTGGTTTGCCGTCTTCATTCAATGGCCAGTTAATTCCCTCTGGGCGTAAAGCATAGCAAGTTCGCAGCACATCCATGATATCCCAGCGGCCACATTGATTTTGCCATTCGCGTGCATATGGATCGATTAGATTACGCCAAAACATAAAGCGCGTGATCTCGTCGTCGAAACGGATGGTGTTATAGCCAACACCGATGGTGCCACTGGCCGCTAAGGCTTGTTCTATCTGTGCCGCAAACTGATACTCCGGGATCCCTTGTTCTAGGCATTGTTGCGGCGTAATGTGCGTGATTAAACAGGATTGAGGATCGGGCAAAAAATCGTTTGCTGGCTGGCAGAAGATATTAATTTCATCGCCAATTTCATTTAGCTCTGCATCGGTGCGGATAGCCGCGAATTGTGCAGGTCGATCACGGCGCGCAATCGCACCAAAGGTTTCATAGTCGTGCCAAAGAAAACTGTGTGTTTGCATGGTTGAATAGTGGTAATCAGGTCAAATTGGCAGAAATGTGTAGATCGGAAGAGCGT
>CALKVB010000217.1 GCA_937996605.1 uncultured Oxalobacteraceae bacterium
CGTGTGCATCCAGGTTCTGGTCGCACGTATCACGTCAAATTTAATCCACCGAAAGTGGAAGGTAAGGATGATGAAACCGGTGAAGATTTGGTGCAACGTGATGATGACAAAGAAGAGACTGTCAAAAAACGTTTGAATGTTTATCACGATCAAACCGAAGTATTGCTGAGCTACTATGGTGATTGGGCGAAGTCAGGACAGCCAGGTGCGCCGAAGTATCGTAAGATCGCAGGCGTGGGTGCCGTGGAGGCGATTCGCGATGCCGCATTTGCAGCACTAAGCGAATAAGAATCAGGAAAGCGGACATCACGTCCGCTTTTTTTTCGTCGGTCTAGATTTTAATCAGATTATTGAACATAGATCATCTTTAAGTAAAAATAAGGGGGGTAAGATTTAACGCAGAATGAATCAAAAAACGTTCGGCTTCGTGGTTGAATACGAATGGAGAGTATGAAATACCAAGAGTTAAGCAGCAGAATAAATAGAACTTGAAGTAATTGTTAGACGCAGTATTTTTCATACGGTTTTAAAGAGGGGCTGAATGCAGAGCAGTTGCTAACTCTGTAGGCAGTTTTAAAACGAGTGCTTGATCTATTCGAAAAGAGCTAAAGTCGGATCAAGTGCTTTGGTGAACACCAAGAAAAATTGGAGGAGTCGACATGGTAGAGAGTCTGTGGATTGTTGTTGGATGTGGCGTACTTGCCGTACTTTATGGTCTATTGACCAGAAGTTGGATTTTGAAACAGGATGCGGGAAATGCCCGTATGCAAGAGATCGCGACAGCGATTCAAGAAGGTGCCGCCGCTTATTTGGCACGTCAATACAAAACCATTGCGATGGTCGGCGCGGCATTATTTGTTGCCATTGCAGTTTTGCCTGGCCTAGGACTTACCACTGCCTTGGGCTTTTTGGTCGGTGCAGTGCTCTCTGGTGCCTGTGGTTTTATCGGTATGAACGTCTCGGTTCGCGCCAATGTGCGTACCGCACAAGCTGCTACCAAAGGCATGAATCAAGCACTTGATGTCGCTTTTAAAGGTGGTGCGATTACTGGTATGTTGGTCGCCGGATTAGGCTTGCTTGGTGTGGCCTTGTTCTATATGTTTTTGACTAAAGGTGGGACTACTCCTACGCATGATTTGATCAAGCCATTGATTGGTTTGGCGTTCGGTGCATCTCTGATTTCTATCTTCGCTCGCCTTGGTGGCGGTATCTTTACTAAAGGTGCGGACGTCGGTGCTGACTTGGTTGGTAAAGTAGAGGCAGGAATTCCAGAGGACGATCCTCGTAATCCAGCGGTTATTGCGGATAACGTCGGTGATAACGTCGGTGATTGCGCAGGGATGGCAGCTGACTTGTTTGAAACTTATGTTGTGACCTTAATTGCGACGATGTTACTTGGTGCATTAATGGTAACGGGCGCGGTGACAGAAGCGATCGTTTATCCACTATTACTGGGCGCGGTTTCAATTCCAGCATCGATTATTGGCTGTGCCTTTGTGAAACATACGCCGGGCCAGAAAATTATGTCGGCCTTGTATAAAGGACTTTGGTGGGCCGCCGGTTTGTCATTGATAGGCTTCGTGGTAGTCACTCACATGCTGTTCAAAGATGAAGCGATGCGTAATCAAATGATCATCTCTTCTGTGGTGGGTATCGTCTTGACCGGCTTGATGGTCTACATCACTGAATATTACACCGGCACTGAATTTAAACCTGTGCGTCATATTGCAGAGGCTTCAACTACAGGCCACGGCACCAATATTATTGCAGGCTTAGGTGTGTCGATGAAATCGACGGCTTATCCAGTGTTGGCAGTTTGTGCGGCGATTTTGGTTTCCTATAAATATGGCGGTGAGTTGTACGGTATCGCAGTTGCGGCAACATCGATGTTGTCCATGGCTGGCATTATCGTGGCACTCGATGCCTATGGCCCGATTACTGATAATGCTGGTGGTATCGCAGAAATGTCAGGTATGGACGAATCCGTTCGTGCCATCACAGATCCGTTGGACGCTGTTGGTAATACAACGAAGGCGGTAACAAAAGGATACGCCATCGGCTCTGCAGGTTTGGCCGCCTTGGTGTTGTTTGCAGATTACACCCATGCTTTGAGTTCGGTAGGTTTGAACGTGAAGTTTGATCTCTCTGATCCACAAGTGATTGTTGGCTTGTTTATCGGTGGTTTGATTCCTTACTTGTTTGGTGCGATGGCGATGGAGGCCGTTGGCCGTGCAGCCGGTGCGGTTGTGGTTGAAGTGCGCCGTCAATTCCGTGACATCAAAGGCATCATGGATGGCACAGGTAAGCCAGAGTACGATAAGGCAGTTGATATGTTGACAGCCTCTGCGATCAAAGAAATGATTTTGCCTTCTTTGTTACCTGTAGCCGTGCCTATTATTGTTGGTTTGACTCTCGGCGCAGCAGCTTTAGGCGGCATGTTGATGGGTACGATTATCACTGGTTTGTTTGTCGCTATTTCGATGACGACTGGCGGCGGCGCTTGGGATAACGCGAAGAAGTACATCGAAGATGGCAACTTTGGCGGCAAGGGTTCAGACGCACATAAAGCAGCAGTGACAGGTGATACCGTTGGTGATCCGTATAAAGATACAGCGGGTCCTGCGGTGAATCCTTTAATTAAGATCATCAATATCGTTGCGCTGTTATTGGTTCCTTTATTCCCCTTGGTGCCATGGTTGAAAGCACCTGCTGCGCCTGCTCCAGTGGTGCATCAAATGGAGGCACCGTTGCCTGCTGTTACTGCACCGGAAGGTATGGATGTAGTGAAAGTCAAAGCGGCTGCTCCAGCTCCAACTGCAACGACAGAAGCGAGCTCTGCTTCCGCTACCGATGCTGGGAAGTAAAATTGCATTTTAATTAATATTTGATTCAGATGTAAATCCCCAGAAAGGCAGCTTAGGCTGCCTTTTTTATTTTGAGGCAGCGTTTAAATTCGATACAATAGCGATAATTGACGTTTACGTTAACGTCAGAGTAAATTGAGTGGCCCGTACAGCATGCTTTCATGGTGTTTCCCTGAAATGCATCGATCTAAACATTTGAACTAAAACAAGAGGAAATTATGCAAATTCAAAACAACGTTTTTATCATTACTGGTGGTGCATCAGGTTTGGGCGAAGCAACTGCACGCATGATCAAAGCGAATGGTGGCCAAGTGGTTATCGCTGACGTACAGGTTGAAGCTGGTCAAAAATTGGCAGCAGAGTTGAATGCGATTTTCGTTAAATGCGATGTGACTTCCGAGGCCGATGGTAAGGATGTGATTGCGGCTGCGACAGCCGCAGGTACCTTGCGTGGTTTGATCAACTGCGCAGGTGTTGCACCAGCAGTGAAAACAGTCGGTAAAGATGGCGCACATCCATTGGAATTGTTCCAACGTGTGGTCAATATTAATTTGGTGGGAACCTTCAATATGGCGCGTTTGGCCGCTGAAGCGATGTCTAAGACTGATGCAACTAGCCAAGACGAATGCGGTGTGATCATCAATACGGCATCGGTTGCTGCATTTGACGGCCAAATGGGTCAAGCCGCCTACGCATCGTCGAAAGCAGCGGTTGTTGGTCTGACTTTGCCGATGGCACGTGATTTGTCACGTAACGGCATCCGCGTCATGACAGTAGCGCCAGGTATTTTCGAAACGCCGATGTTATTGGGTATGCCGCAAGAAGTGCAAGATGCACTCGGCAAGATGGTGCCGTTCCCATCGCGTTTGGGTAAGCCAGATGAATACGCGCAACTGGCAAAAACGATTATCGAAAACATGATGTTGAATGGTGAAACAATTCGTCTCGACGGCGCAATTCGTATGCAACCAAAATAAGTTATGTTTAAAGACTGAGTTCTTGATTTAGTCTTGAAATGGTACAAAGCGGCTCCAAAAATCAGACAAATCGAATCAGATTTGCTTGTAAATGCAGACATTTTTTGTGTCTGCGAATACACTTAGGCAAACTATTTGAAGTGACGAAACTGATTTGAGGAGCCGTTTTTGCATGGGCGATAATGCGAGTACTGGATTAATTTTAACTGGCGGTGGCGCCCGCGCTGGTTATCAAGTCGGTGTATTGAAAGCCATTTCCGATATTTTGTTGGAAGAGGGATGGGGGCCGCGAGAAAACCCGTTTGGCATTATTTGTGGCACCTCCGCTGGTGCCATTAACGCGACAGCTTTAGCATGTCGAGCGGATGACTTTCGTGAATCGATCACGAACATTCATCATGTCTGGAGTAATTTTGAAGCGGCCCAAGTGTATCGTGCTGACTCGCTCGGCGTTATACGTTCCGGCGCAAAATGGCTTTCCATCATGTCGTTTGGTTGGTTGCTCAATAAGTGGCGCAAAACACCACCAACTTCGTTGCTTGATAATTCTCCATTAGAAGGTTTGTTACATCGGATGCTCGATATGGAGCGGCTTGATCAAGCTTTCGTGAATGGTGATTTACACGCTTTGGCGGTAACTGCATCCTCCTATACCACAGGTCATCACTTAACCTTTTATCAGACCTTGGCAGAAATTGGACCTTGGGTTCGCAGTCAGCGTTTGGCGCAGCGCGATTTTATTGGCATTCAACATTTGTTGGCATCATCTGCCATCCCTTTTATTTTTCCATCGGTACCGCTCAATTGGGGCGGGCATCTTGAATATTGCGGCGATGGCTCGATGCGGCAATTAGCGCCGATTTCTCCCGCGATACATTTGGGTGCCAATAAAGTCTTGATTGTCGGTGCGGGGCGTTTATCAGAACCAACCCGTCAAAATTTTGATGCGGCTCGTTACCCGAGTTTGGCGCAAATTGCCGGTCATGCGATGTCGAGTATTTTTCTTGATAGTTTGGCTGTCGATATTGAACGACTCACTCGAATCAATAAGACATTGTCGATGTTACCGCCAGAGCTTTTAGAGCAAACGCCACTGAAACCAGTTAATTTACTGGTCATCGCGCCTTCAGAGCGCCTAGATGAAATGGCGAGTCGCCATATCCAAAGTTTGCCCCTGCCTGTGCGGACAATGTTGGGTGGCATCGGCGCCACCGAGGCACGCGGTTCTGCATTAGCATCGTATCTCTTATTTGAAGCTAGCTATACACGCGAATTGATCGATTTAGGTATGCGCGATACGCATGCGAAACGCGCTGATGTTATGGCTTTTTTTGGTGTGCGGAAGCACTAAACAATAATACGGAGCACTAAAAATAAACACTCAGTTTTTAAATTGTTTAAATTTTTTTGCAAAATAAATGATGATTTTTTCTCGTTTTTTTCTCTTTCTGAAACTGAGTTTATTTGCTTGTTTAATCGGGCTAACTACGGTGTCACAGGCCTCGGAGTTGGGTGTGATTCCCTACGGGCAGTTACCGCGCGAAGCAAAAAACACCATAGCCTTAATCAAGCAAGGAGGGCCATTTCCCTATGATAAGGATGGCTCTGTGTTTGGAAACTATGAGAGGCAATTGCCGAAACGTCAGCGTGGCTATTACCGTGAATACACGGTGAAGACACCTTACGCAAGAAACCGAGGTGCAAAACGTATCATCACAGGTGGCCAGAGCCCAAGTTACCGCTATTACTATACCGATGATCATTACCAGAGTTTTAAAGAAGTGATTAATTGAATCTATTTAGTTGAATCTATACTGAGTCTGAGGTCGAAATGAATTTGCTGAGTGGGGTTTCTACGAATGTGGTGCAATCGATTCGTGCTTTTCGAATCAGTGAACTGCAAGAAGATGCGGCGGAACTAGGGCAGCACTTCCTGTATGCCTATTGTGGAGAGGCTAAAACTAAGGAAGATGTGCTGCGAGAGATAGGGCGGGATTTTGGATTTCCTCCGTATTTTGGGCATAATTTTGATGCTTTGTATGATTGTTTGACTGATTCAATTCACAAAGCGGGCAAGCAAAATGGTTTTGTCGTCGTTATCGAACAATTACCATTTACCGAAGAGTTCGATCGAGATGCGCGTGAAATTTTGATTGATGTGTTCCGCGATGCAGCCGAATATTGGGGAAAACGTCAAATCCCGTTTCGCATGTTTTATTCTTTTGCCTAAGCTCGTGTAATCTGGCTTTTGTTATTTAAACGATATTGAAACGAGAGGATGTATAGGGGAAGTAGCCCAATTCTGGGCTTTTCTCTTGGGCTTCAAGCGCGACACAGGTACAATGCTGGCATGAAAAAGATCGTTATCCTTATTTCTGGACGCGGCAGCAATATGCAAGCCATCGTCCAAGCTTCCCAAAGAGAACAATGGCCCGCCCAAATCGTTGCTGTCATTAGTAATAAAGCAGATGCGGCAGGCTTGCAATTCGCGCAGAGCCAAGGCATCCCAACTCAAGTTGTTGAAAGCAAGGGTTTATCACGTGAGGTTTTTGATCAAAACCTGCAACAAGTGATTGATCAATACCAAGCCGACTTAGTGGTGCTGGCGGGCTTCATGCGAATTCTGACACCGGCCTTCGTTCAGCATTACCAGAATCGCATTATCAATATACATCCGTCGCTCTTACCGAGTTTTGTCGGTTTGCATACGCATCAACAAGCCTTGGATGCGGGCGTCAAGCTTCATGGTGCGACCGTGCATTTTGTGACCGCCGAACTGGATCATGGCCCCATCATCGATCAGGCCTGTATTCGTGTTCTGTCTGATGATACGGAACAGTCACTGGCGCAGCGCCTCTTAGAAAAAGAGCACTTGATTTACCCACGTGCAGTACGCTTGTTCGTTGAGGATAAGTTAGAAGTGCTAGGTGATCGTGTCTTGATTAAAGCAGATACTAGCCAGTTTTAATATCGATTGCAGTTCGCTATCGACCCCATATCAAGGGCGCAAATGATGTAAGTCGTTTGCGCCATTTAGCATCACCGTTTTTATCAAAGTTACCGAGGAATACCATGAGACTACCACCCGCTATGATTGGCCATGCAGAAGAAGTTCTACGTGAAATTTTGCGTTTTACTGGGCCTGCTGACGGTACGCTCTCACGCTATTTTCGCGAGCATCAACGCTTGGGTTCACGTGAGCGTGGTGTCATCGCTGAGGCGATTTATGGACTGCTACGCAATAAAAGCGTGTACACCAGCTTCTCAGAGTCAGGTTCTGGCTCAGCGATGCGTCGATTGACTTTGCTCGGTTTGGCAGATGCGGTCGGCATTGATTCACTCGGCGGTTTGACGGAAGATGAAGACGCATGGTTGCGTCGTGTGATGGATATCGATCGCACACATTTGCCGATCGCACTGAAATCAAACTTACCAGATTGGCTCTGGCAAAAGCTACAGTCCAAATTTGGTGAAGAAGAGGCCTTGAAATTGGCATCGTCTCTCAACACACCAGCCTCTTTGGATTTGCGTGTGAATACGCTCAAATCGAATCGTGATGAGGTGATTGCTTCCTTGGCACAGGCACCGATTATTGCGGAACCTACGCCTTTCTCCGCGACAGGCTTGCGTGTCTTGAAAAAACCATCAATTCAAAATTTACCTTTGTTTAAAGACGGTACGATTGAAGTACAAGATGAAGGTAGTCAAGTTTTGGCGCAGTTGGTCGGTGCTAAACGCGGTGAAATGGTAGCAGACTTTTGTGCGGGTGCAGGCGGTAAGACTTTGGCCTTAGGTGCCATCATGCGCAACACAGGACGTTTGTATGCCTTCGATATTTCTGAAAAACGCTTGGCCAAATTGAAGCCACGTTTGGCACGTAGTGGACTCTCGAATGTGCATCCAGTGGTGATCGCACACGAACGCGATGCGAAGATCAAACGTTTGGCAGGTAAATTGGACCGTGTCTTGGTAGACGCCCCATGTAGTGGGCTCGGAACTCTGCGTCGTAATCCTGACGTGAAATGGCGTCAAACTGAAAAGGGCGTAGCCGAACTCAACGAAAAACAAGCTTCTATCCTTGATAGTGCAGCGCGCTTGGTCAAGGCGGGCGGTCGTTTAGTGTATGCCACTTGCAGTATTTTGGACGAAGAAAACGAAGGTATAGTGAGCCACTTCTTAAGCAATCATCCTGACTTTGAGTTATTGCCGGTTTCCCAAGTGTTGGCTGAGCAAAAAATTGCAATGGAAATGGGTGACTACTTAAAACTGTACCCACATATGCATCAGACTGATGGCTTCTTCGCCGCAGTCTTGCAACGCAAAAAACTTGAAGTAACGAAAGCTACCAAACCAGAAAAAGCTGAAGAAGATTCGCCAGAGTAATTCTTTAGGAAAGAATGAAAAGACGGTGTTTGTAAAGTTTAAGTAGAGTAAAAGCGACGAATGAAATTGATCATGGGCACACATTCCATTTCCCATCTGGTTTCTGATATTTCCGCCGATTTTGGTGATGCCACCTTTGTGTGGCAGGTGGTTAGCATCGTCTCGTGTTTTGTTTTGGCGTGGTTCTTGTCTAAACAATTGCACAAGATGTTCGCCAGAGTTGGCGAGAGTTCAGATGTGGTGAAACTCGGCGTGGAGAGTTTCTCCCGTGTGCTATGGCCCTTATTGGCCTTGGCTTTTTTGTTTCTCGCGAAGTTTATACTGGCGAAGTTTCAGCATACGAGCTTATTGAAGCTGTCATTTCCCATTCTGACAAGCTTCGCCCTGATACGCTTTAGTTTCTATGTTTTTCGACGCGCATTTGTGCGTGAAGGTGCCGTTGGAAATACCTTGCTTGTATTTGAAAAGGTATTTGCCTCCTTGGTTTGGCTTGGGTTTGTGCTGTATATGACTGGCCTGTGGGACGAATTATTGTTCAGCCTTTCTGAAGTCGTGCTGCCCTTGGGTAAAAGCAAAGTCAGCCTACTCGCCATCTTGCAAGGTATCGCTTCTGTCGCCTTGACGGTGGTCTTAGCCTTGTGGATTAGCGCGATGCTAGAAGCGCGCTTAATGCTCATTCCAAGTATGCATTCGTCATTGAAAGTCGTGTTGTCACGCCTCGGTAGGGCGATTTTTATTTTGGCGGCGATCCTAATCAGCTTGTCTTTGGTCGGTATTGATTTGACGGTTCTCTCGGTGTTCGGTGGCGCACTTGGGGTTGGTCTCGGTTTGGGTTTGCAAAGGATCACCAGCAGCTACGTTTCGGGCTTTATCATTTTGTTTGATCGCAGCTTGTCGATTGACGACATGATTACGGTCGACAAATTCAGCGGTCGCGTTACGCAAATCAATACGCGTTACACCGTCTTGAAAGGGCTTGATGGGGTAGAGTCAATTATCCCTAACGAAATGTTGGTATCGAATCCTGTTCAGAATCTATCTTTAACAGATCGTGCTGTGATCATTACCACAGACTTCACGGTTGACTACAAGACAGACCTCGACATCTTATTGCCACGTCTGATCGAGATTGTTGGCGAGGTGCCGCGTGTGTCGAAGGCGATTCCACCATCTTCTTATTTAATACGTTTTGGTGCCGATGGTTTTGATGTGCGGGTTGGCTTTTGGATCGATGATCCTGAAAATGGGCGCACCAATATCACCTCGGAAGTGAATCGTACGATTTGGAAATTATTAAAAGAATTGAATGTTGAATTGCCATATCCGCATCGAGACATAACAATTCATCAAGCTGAAACAAAGAGATAGCGTCGTTTTTGTGCCTAGCGAATGCAACTTGGCACAGAAACGAGCGTACAATTTAGTCGTGTTAGAGGTCGAGTGATTTGACCTCTAAGTTTTACAATCATCTGGAGTGGTTATATATTTTGAGTAATTTTATCGACAGCGCAGTGGACTTCCTAAGTAACGGTTTTACCCGCGCGACAGCATGGCAAGTATTTATCTTTACGATGGTGGTGACACATATCACGATCGCCAGCGTCACCATTTTCTTACACCGTTGCCAAGCACATCGTGCGCTGGAATTGCATGCAATTCCAAGTCACTTTTTCCGTTTATGGTTATGGATGACGACTGGCCAAGTCACTAAAGAGTGGGCTGCTGTACATCGTAAACACCACGCTAAATGTGAAACCGAAGAAGATCCGCATAGCCCAGTGACACGCGGTATCAAAAAGGTTTTGCTTGAAGGCGCCGAGTTGTATCGTACAGAGTCTAAGAATTTAGAAACAATTCAAAAATACGGTCATGGCACGCCAGATGATTGGATCGAGCGTAATTTGTATACCCGTTTCAGTTGGCAGGGTGTTGCCTTAATGTTGATCATTGATTTCATGTTGTTCGGTGTGATTGGTGTGACAGTTTGGGCAGTGCAAATGTTGTGGATTCCGGTGACAGCGGCTGGCATTATTAACGGTATCGGCCACTATTGGGGCTACCGCAATTACGAATGCAATGATGCGGCGACGAACATCGTGCCTTGGGGTATTTTGATCGGCGGTGAAGAACTACATAACAACCACCATACTTTTGGTACCTCTGCAAAGTTGTCCTCTAAATGGTATGAGTTCGATATCGGTTGGGGTTATATTCGCATCTTAGAAACGATCGGTTTGGCGAAAGTGAAGAAAGTCGCACCAAAACCAAAATTTGTTAAAGAGAAGAGCTTAGTTGATATCGATACTTTGCATGCGGTGATCACTAATCGTTATGATGTCATGGCGAAATATGCTAAGTCCTTGAAAAAGGAATGGGCTGAAGAATTGCAACAATTGCGTCAAAAAGCACACTTGGAAAAGGGCTTTTTGAAGTCTGCCAAGAAAGCCTTACAGCGTGAACCTGGAAAATTGGAAGCGGTGCAATTGCAAACCTTACGTGAATTATTTGATCACAGCGCAGCACTCAAGACTATGCACGACATGCGCTTGGAATTGAACGCAATCTGGGAACGCTCCAGT
This sequence comes from uncultured Oxalobacteraceae bacterium, assembly GCA_937996605.1. GTDB lineage: Bacteria > Pseudomonadota > Gammaproteobacteria > Burkholderiales > Burkholderiaceae_D > Undibacterium. The sequence continues at coordinate 10,804 of CALKVB010000217.1, forward strand.
GCAAGCCGTGAACAATTGCTAGCGCAGCTACAAGATTGGTGCGCGCGAGCTGAAGCCTCTGGCATCAAAGCATTACAAGAATTCTCTTTCCGTTTGCGTACTTATGCGTAATTGAGAGATTGAATTTGGAAGTAAAAATGGCGCCTTTGGCGCCATTTTTTTTTGTAATGTTCAGAAGCCGGGTTTAACAACAAAGCTCAGCGGGTGTCCAAAAGCGGCAACGCCGCCGTTAGATGCTCCTCTGCAGCGCCGGGTTTGGTTCCATATTCCTTATGTGACTGATCTGCCTGCTTCCCATGACTCATAGCAGTGCATGAAGTCATCTGGATCTAATGATGCGCTCACGATTGAGTGGCGGGTGTCTAGTATGTGTCGGAGGAAGCTGGTGATCGCGCTTCGCTGCTCACCGTTACAGTAGCGGTGGAAATCGTTGCCGTGCTCATAGAATCTCAGCTTGTCGAGGAGCACCGAGGCATACCAGTACCAGGGATCAGTGGGATGAAGCAAGGCGAGCCGAGCTAGTGTGGGAAAGTAGTACGCGAATCCAGGCGGAAGGCACTCGGTCATTGGGTTGTATCCCGGCCGATTCACATCCTCGAGGGTGAGCGTTTCGCGATTCTTGGAGTTCAACAGCGCCTCATGATCCATAGTCTCCGGATCCCCATCTGCAACTGTGAACAATTCTGGACGGTCTACGTTTCCGAATGCCGTTTCGATCTCGGCCAGGATGGATTTGTCTAGCTTCATGAGCCCCAGTTTGTTTTAAAGTGAAAAAAATGAAGCTAATACATTAATGCTAAATGAGCAACGAGGTTCCATCTCTCTCAAGACGCAGATCAACTCTCACGCTGAGTTGTTATAGGGGACGAAAATCCCAGTTCAACAGCAGGAATATCAAAATTGATGATCTGCAGCGTAAGCAGCAAACATCAGGCGAAAAAAAACCTGCAAATGTTTGCAGGTTTTTTTGACATTCTACCGAAGCAGAAACCAAGTAAGGATTACTTAATTTTTGTTTCTTTGTAGATAACGTGCTTACGTGCCTTTGGATCAAACTTCATGATTTCCATTTTTTCAGGCATCGTACGTTTGTTTTTGGATGTCGTATAGAAGTGACCCGTACCCGCAGTCGATTCTAATTTGATTTTGTCGCGACCAGATTTAGCCATGATATTTTCCTAACAATTATTTCTGTATAAACAGCGTCAGCTTAGACTTTTTCGCCGCGAGCACGTAAGTCGGCCAAAACGGCATCAATACCGATTTTGTCAACGATACGCAAACCTGCGTTAGACAAACGCAAGGAAACCCAGCGATTCTCTGATTCTACGAAAAAGCGACGATTTTGCAGGTTAGGCAAAAAACGACGTTTAGTTTTGTTGTTCGCATGGGAAACGTTGTTGCCAACCATTGGCCCTTTCCCTGTAACTTGGCATACACGCGCCATGTTTCACTCCTTAATGATTTCCGAAATTGGAAAAAACGTGAGTATAACGAAAAAACTACGGAATATCAACGACTTGCGAAAAACAATTGTGTCTTTTGTTGATTGAAAAATTTAACAATTTGAATTTTACTGGTTTTTCTCTATGAGCGAGGCTATTTAGGCTTTAAATCTGACCATGTTCAGCGAAAGAGTAAATTTGATTATTCGCCACAATAAAGTGGTCTAGCACGCGAATATCGACTAATGCTAAGGCGGATTTGAGTGTCTGGGTGAGGCTTAAATCGGCTTGGCTGGGTTCGGTTGAGCCCGAGGGATGGTTATGGGCGAGGATTAGGCTCGCTGCGTTGTAGCCAAGCGCGGTTTTGACCACTTCTCTCGGGTAGACGCTAGCGTGGCTCAAACTGCCCCGAAAGAGCTCTTGTGCACTGATTAAGCGATTTTTGACATCCAGGAAAAGTACTGTGAATGACTCGTATTGTTTGTGTCCAATCTGTAATTGTAAGAATTGTTTGACTGCTTGAGGTGAAGACAAGGTCGAGTTGATTTGTAGCTCTTCTGAGATGGAGCGCTTCGCGAGTTCTAGTACTGCCTGTAATTGTGCAAACTTGGCGCTACCAAGTCCATGAACTTTGGAAAAGTCTTGCAGGTTGGCGGCAAACAAGGTGCGTAAGGAGCCAAATTCCTCCAGCATGTCGCGCCCGAGGTCGACCGCGCTTTTGCCGCGTACCCCCACACGTAGAAAAACCGAAAGTAGTTCGGCATCTGACAAGACTTGCGCTCCTTGTCGGATGAGACGCTCGCGAGGACGTTGATCTTCTGGCCAATGATTAATTCCCATACTGTCTGCTCTCCCTATGCTGAGTATTGAGCTTCTTCAAAGCTGACTAGCCTATTCGGAAGCAATTCGACTCGGTCTGCCTTACAATAGCGGTTTTGCTGCTAACGAACTCCCATTTGAAAGGCGGGGCTCTTGGTATTCAACGAGAATTAAGTTGAATTTACGCCCCCGATGAATAAATTATGTCTGAAAAGTCTATACTTGTCGTTAACAATGGTGCTTATTTGACACTACATTACCGCCTCGCCACCTTGGATGGCGAAGATATTATTTCGACTTTTCATGAAAGTCCTGCCACTTTATTGCTTGGCCAAGGCCAATTGGCGCCAAGTTTGGAAGAAGCTTTGATCGGTTTGGAAGAGGGCTCGCACACGACACAAGAATTAGCGCCGGAACAAGCGTTCGGTCTGCGCAATCCAGATCTCATTCAACGCGTATCCTTGAAAACATTGCGTGAAAATTCGGCTTTTGGTGAAGAGTTTAAGGTGGGAGATTTGATCGACTTTTCCGCGCCTTCAGGCGGCAAGTTTGCTGGCGTGATCCAAGAACTGGATGAAGAGTCGGCCTTATTCGACTTTAACCATCCTTTGGCTGGTCAGCGCGTTTTGTTTGAAACTAAGATTATTGGCATTTTGTGAGCAACACCATGAGCGAATTACATCAAGAAATTTTGTTGGCACAACCTCGCGGCTTTTGTGCCGGTGTTGATCGTGCGATTGATATCGTTGAACTCGCGCTAGCGCAATTTGGCGCACCTATCTATGTGCGCCATGAAATTGTTCACAATGCCTATGTGGTTAACGATCTTCGTCAAAAAGGGGCAATTTTCATTGAAGAGCTTGATGATGTCCCGGCGGGAAATACCTTGATTTTTTCTGCACACGGTGTGTCACAAGCGATTCGTGAAGATGCTGAAAAACGTGGACTTAAGATTTTTGATGCGACTTGCCCACTAGTGACTAAGGTGCACATCGAAGTTTCGAAAATGCGCAAAGAAGGCCGTGAAATCATCATGATCGGTCACCAAGGTCACCCTGAGGTGGAAGGCACGATGGGGCAGAGTGAAGGTGGCATGTATTTGGTTGAGACTGTGGAAGACGTCGCAAAACTCAATGTGACGGATCCTGCGATGCTGGCCTATGTGTCGCAAACCACATTATCAGTCGATGATACTGCCGATATTATTATCGCCTTGAAAGATCGCTTCCCATTGATCGCTGAGCCTAAGAAAGGTGATATTTGCTACGCCACTACCAACCGTCAAGCTGCTGTCAAATTTATGGCGCCGCAGGTCGATGTGGTGATTGTGGTGGGGAGCAAAAATAGCTCAAATTCCAATCGTCTACGCGAAGTTGCTGAGAAGATGGGAACTGCTGCTTATATGGTTGATAAAGCCGAAGACATCGACACCAAATGGTTACAGAATGCGATTCGAGTAGGTGTGACGGCAGGTGCGTCTGCGCCAGAAATTCTAGTTAACCAAGTGATTGCTCAACTACAGCAATTTGGTGTGAAGAGTGTGCGTAAGCTTGAAGGGGAAGAAGAGAACGTGACTTTCCCATTGCCCAAGGGTTTGAGTCGTCCAACTACGGTGTAACCTGCCAACGCCTAGTTGAGTAGTGCGATCAAGGCTTTTTTTAAGAGATTTTGATCACAGCGTTCAATACGAATCGCAGGTGTTTCATGCCATTTGGCGAAAGCGAGCAACGCTTTCGCCAAATCTTTGCATAATGAATCGCTGATCTCTACTTCGTCTTCGAGATGGAGCGATTTAATTTCCATTTCTTTGAGTTTGCGGTGAGCCTTGGCATCGACACGTCCTATCAGTTTCCCTTTGTGCAGAATCGGTAAAGTGAAATAGCCGAACTGACGTTTGGCCTCGGGCGTGTAACATTCAAGGCGATAGTCAAAGTTGAATAATTCAAGTGCGCGTTTTCTATCCCACAACACAGGGTCAAATGGTGACAATAAGCAGGTGTGAGAGGCGCGTAGTTTTCCTTGTCGCGCTTTTTCAATTAAAGCTTGGTGATCTGGGTGGTAATACACGGGAACAGTCCACCCTTCGACTTCAGTTTGTTTCAAAATACCTTGCTGCCATAAAAATTCCGGCGTGATTTCCGGCGCCAATTTTTTCATGCGAAAGTAATCGGCAACCCAACTCGCTTTGCAAATGCCGAGTGCGCGCACTGCATCGATCACTTGATTTCTTTGTTCGTCAAGGCGTGGCTTGAGGTCACGCTTGTCATTCCAATTTGGATGCACGCGTTCGGTCAGGTCATACACGCGTTGAAACCGCTCGCGTCTGGAAACCATGACTTTGCCGGTGGTGAACAAAACCTCAAGTGAGCGTTTTTCTGGCTTCCATTCCCACCAACCACCGGCTTTGCCATCTTTGCGCTCAAAGTCGGCAGAGCGGCAGGCGCCAAATTTCTTGATGTGTTGCAGGATTTGTTTAACCTGACTGCCATTTTCTTGCAGCCACGCTTGATTGTATTTCCAGCCTAGACCTTCTGGCTTGAGCATTTGATGGCGATAGCGACTAAAGCTTTCTATTGGCAGAAAGCTCGCTTCGTGAGACCAGTATTCGAAAATATGTCCTTCTGCGAGTAATTCGTCTAACCATGAAGAAGGGTAGTGTCCTAAGCGACTCCAGAGCACCAAATAGGGGCTACGCGCGACTACATGTATCGTGTCAATTTGCAGCACGCCCATACTGCGTATGCAGGCCAAAACATCTTCTTTTTTCGCTTTTGTTTTGGGTGAGGACAATAAGCCTTGGGCTGCAAGATGAATATTTCTAACAGCAACCAGGCTTAATGTCATAGATAGGCGGTAAATTAGAAATGTTTGAGACCAATTGCAGCTTTGACTTCATCATTAGTCTTCGCTGCAATTTCACGTGCGCGGTAGGTGCCTTCTTTGAGTAATTGCAAAACGTGACCACGGTCTTTTTCGTACTCTTGGCGACGTTCACGAATTGGACGCAACATATCTTGCAGAATACCTTCTAAGCGTGCTTTGACTTTGCTATCACCGAGACCGCCGCGTACGTAATGGTCTTTCATGGCTTGCAAGGCTTCTTTGTCGGTATCGAATGCATCGAGATACGTGAAAGCGACATTGCCCTCGAGGTGGCCAGGGTCTTCGACACGAAGATGCAGAGGGTCGGTGTACACATTGCGCACCGCTTGTTTGATTTCTGCTTCGCTTGCGCCTAAGTTGATGGCGTTGCCCAAGGATTTACTCATCTTCGCTTTGCCATCGATGCCAGGCAAACGGCCGATTTCTGGTACCAATGCTTCACATTCCACCAAGATATCTTTTTTCGCTAAACGGTTAAAGCGACGCACGATTTCATTGGTTTGTTCGATCATTGGAATCTGGTCATCGCCCACTGGAACTAAGGTCGCTTTGAACGCAGTAATGTCGGCGGCTTGGCTCACAGGATAAGTAAAGAAGCCTGCAGGAATATCGCGCTCAAAATTACGTAAGATAATTTCTTGCTTGATGGTTGGGTTGCGCTCTAAACGAGAGATTGTGACCAAATTCATGTAGTAGAAGGTCAGTTCTGTGAGCTCTGGAATTTGTGATTGAATGAATATCGTTGATTTGCTTGGATCGATACCAACGGCAAGATAATCAAGCGCCACTTCGATGACATTGTTATGCACTTTGGCTGGATCATCCATGTTATCGGTCAAGGCTTGCGCATCGGCGATCATGATGTATTGCTTGTATTGGTCTTGGTAAGTAACCCGATTGCGCAGGCTTCCGACGAAATGCCCTAAATGCAGCGGTCCAGTTGGGCGGTCGCCAGTCAAGATTAAATGCTGCTTATTGGCGGATGGCTGTGCAGATGATTTTGCGATGTCATTTTTTTCTGCTGCTTCTGCGGTTAGGTTTGCTACTTGTTCACTCATGAAAAATCCAAAAAATAAGAATAAGCTAATAAATGAAAATGCCGCGCTTCAATTCCTGAAGGGCGGCATCATAAAATTCGTCTCGATTGTAGTCGTAACAGGGCGCCACCCTAAAAAAAGGTGTTACGCCAATGACCGCAATGAAGTGTAAATGATGAGTACATGCAGGCATGATGCCGTTTTTTCCTGTTTTTTGTCAAGATTTGTCTGGGGTGACATGTTAAAATCTTGGCTTTTCCGACTGTCGTCAGAGCTCAGCTAAGGGCAGACACAGTTCATGCAGATTTTAGATAGAAAGCTATTTCGTGAAGCCATCACCAAACAAACTGATTATCGCATCCCGTGAAAGTCGCCTTGCAATGTGGCAGGCAGAAAATGTCCGTGCACGTTTGCAAGCGCTGTATCCCCAATGTGAGGTGCAAATCTTGGGGATGACGACACGCGGTGACCAGATACTTGACCGTGCATTGTCGAAGGTGGGCGGCAAAGGTTTGTTCGTGAAAGAACTGGAAGTAGCGATGGAAGAAGGTCGCGCAGATTTGGCGGTGCATTCCTTGAAAGATGTACCGATGGACTTGCCTGAAGGCTTTAGTTTGGCGGCAATTTTAGAGCGTGAAGATCCGCGCGATGCTTTTGTGTCGAATCAGTTTAGTAGCTTAGCAGAGCTTCCTTCTGGCGCTGTGGTCGGAACCAGTAGCTTGCGTCGACAAGCCTTAATTTCAGCGCGCTTTCCGCATTTGGTGATCAAACCGCTGCGCGGCAACTTGGATACGCGCTTACGTAAATTGGACGATGGTGAATATGCCGCGATTATTTTGGCCGCGGCTGGTTTGAAACGCTTGGGTTTGCCTGAGCGGATTAAAGCATTTTTGGATCCTGTTGAAAGTTTGCCTGCGGCTGGGCAAGGTGCGATGGCTATCGAAATTCGCAGCGACCGCGCGGATTTGCAAGAAATTCTCGCACCATTGAATCACTTGGAAACATCTCAAGCCGTGCATGCAGAACGTACCGTTTCAAAAGCTTTTGGTGGTAGCTGCCAAATTCCTCTAGCAGCCTTTGCTGAAATTAATTCAGGTGAAATGCGTTTGCGCGCGATGGTGGCGACACCAGACGGCTTGAAGTCAGCAAAAGCAGAGTTGCACGGCTCAGCCGTCAATGGCAACGTATTGGGGCTGCAAATCGTCGATGCCTTGCGTGCCCAAAATGCAGAAGCTATCTTGGCTGAATGTCGAGTACAAGAAGAGCCATCTGCTTGAGCGTGAATGGTTGCGACACGAATCTCGCAATAGCGTAATAACGTAATAGCGTAATACTTAGCACTAATCGAAACGACTCGGTGCGATAAATTCAAAGTGAAAGCGACTATGCTGAATCCTGTAGTCATTACGCGGCCGGAACGGCAATCTCAGGAGTTGATTGCGCTGCTGCAAAAACAAGGGAAGACTTGTGTGAGTTTCCCGATGTTTGAGATTGCTGCTCTGGATGACACCGCTGATCTTGATCAACAATTGGCAAGGCTGGATACCTTTTCTATGGTGGTATTCGTTAGCCCGAATGCAGTAGAGGCTTTTTTCTCGCGCTTGAAAGAGTTGAATTATGTGCGACCTCAACAGTTGAGTCTTGCAGTAATGGGACAGGCGAGTCGTTTGGCATTGCAGCGATATGGAGTTGATTTCGGCGTCACGTCGGTGTTTAGTCCTCAAGACAAACAACGAACAGATTCTGAAACACTATTGAAAGAATTAGATCTCGCCAGCTTGAAAGCAAAAGAAGTCTTGGTTGTACGTGGCGATTCAGGTCGAGATTTTTTCGCGACCAGTTTGCGCGAAGCAGGAATTAAGGTGACCCAAGTCGCGTCTTACCAACGCCTGATTCCGGAGTTTGACGAGCAAAAACAAACACAGCTTTTGAATCTGATATCTTCCGCGCTGGCTTGGGTGGTGACGAGTTCAGAAGTGCTGCCACGCTTACTAAACTGGAGCGAAAAGCTAGGCGGGCAAGAGGTGGTTGCTAAAATGCAACAGCAGTCTTTGTTTGTACCCCATGCTCGGATCGCAGAAAAAGCCCAAGAATTGGGCTTCAAGTCCGTTACTTTGACTGCTTCTGGCGACGAAAACCTCGCACTCGCGTTACAATCTCGATATGAATGATCAACCTAAAATTCCCGAAGCTATGTCGACACCTAACTCGACCGAAAATAATCCAGTCGCCACTGTCGTACCTGTTGCCCCGGTAGCGACACCTGAGTCATCAAGTTTTTGGCGCAGCCAACAGGCTCCCTATGCTGTATCGGCAGTGTTGGCGGTTTTGTTGGCGATGCATTGGTATTCTTCAAATACGCAGATCCATAGTCTGCGCGATGAAATGGCACGTCGTTTGCAATTGAGTGACGTTTCTGCGATTGAGGTTAAAGGGATCGCCAAGACAGTTCAAGAAACCTCGAAAGACTTACAAACTAAGGTGACCCTACTTGAAGGAAAGCAAGCGGAAGCACAGGGACAGCAACTCGCGCTAGAACAGCTATATCAAGATTTGTCGAAGAATCGTGACGAATGGGCGTTGGCTGAAATTGAACAGGTGTTAGCGACGGCCAGTCAACAGTTGCAATTGGCGGGTAATGTTCAAGGTGCGTTGATCGCGTTGCAAAACGCCGATACTCGTTTGGCCAAATCGGAGAAAGCACAGTTCATTGCAGTTCGTCGCGCGATTGCCAAAGATATTGAGATGCTCAAGACTTTGCCACAGCTCGATATGACAGGCTTGGTATTGCGTTTAGATAGTGTGATTGCTCAGGTCGACAGCATACCACTCTGGTCTGATGAAAAACCTCCTGCAACAGTAACTGCACCGAAAGCACCATTACGCGTATTACCAAAGCCAAATAAAGCTAAATCAGACAAAGATAGTGAGCTAAGCAGTGAAAATACTTTCACCTCCAAGGTGCAAGACTATTGGCAGAGTTTTTCGAGTGAAATGTGGACTGAAGTTAAGCAATTAGTACGAGTCCGTAACGTCGAAAATCCTGATGCATTATTGTTGAGTCCATCTCAAGCTTATTTCGCTCGTGAGAATTTGAAATTGCGTTTGTTGAATGCACGTCTTGCACTGCTGTCTCGCAATGAAGGGGCCTTTCGTAGCGATATGATTTCCGCTCAAGACATCATTACCAAGTACTTTGATGTTCGTTCCAAGCAGGCGCAAACTGCGCAATCACTGTTGAAACAAGTGCAGAGTAATAATTTGTCGATCGAGATGCCTGCTCTGACCGAGAGCTTAAATTCTGTTCGCAATTTCAAGGTGAAGCCTTAAACATGCGTATCTTTATTCGAATTCTGATCCTCTTTGCCTTAGCTGCAGGTATTGCTATTGGCGGTCGCTTTAATCCCGGTAATGTGGTGTTTTTCTATCCGCCGATGCGGATTGATATGTCGCTTAATGTGTTTTTGGTGGCGCTTGGATTTGTGTTTTTTATTTTGTATTTTTTGGTCCGCACGTTTATCGCGACCATGGATATGCCAAAAAAAGTGGCAGAATACCGTCAAACAAAACGCGAACGTGAAAGCAATAAGGCATTGCGTGAAGGCTTGAAAGCCTTGTTTGAAGGACGTTTTGGTCACGCAGAAAAGTCAGCGTTGAAGGCATTGGATTTGCCTGAAAATGCGGCGCTTAGCGCGTTAATTGGAGCTCGTGCTGCGCATCATATGAGTCAATACGAACGCCGTAATGCATGGTTTGCGCGTATTGAAAATGATAACGCTTATAAAACGGCGCGCCTGGTCACTATGACTGAGCTATTTGTTGATGAACACAAAGCTGAGCAAGCTTTGGATGCGGTGCGTGAGCTTAATGCCCGTGGTAAGCGTCATATCCAAGTTTTACGTTGGGCTCTTAAGGCGAATCAACAAGCCAAACAGTGGTCTGAAGTTGTCAAACTAGTGCGTACTTTGGAGAAAAATCATGCGATTCATCCAGCCTTGGCCGGACGCTTGCGTGAGATGGCTTACGAGTCTTTGCTGAAGGAGCATGAACATGATTCTGAATCCTTGCGCCGTGTTTGGAACGAAGTCCCTGCAGTAGAACGAAAGAACCGGTATATTGCTTTGACTGCAGCAGCAGCATTTACTAAGTGCCAATTAACCGAGGATGCGCGTAGCATCGTAGAGAAATCCTTGGCGGAAGAGTGGGATAACCGACTACTGCGAGTCTATCGTGAAGCGGCTGCGCCTGAAGGTTCAGCAGCACTTCGTACGCAAATCGAAAATTGCGAAGCTTGGCTAAACGATCACCCGAAAAATGCCGAGTTAGAACTTACCTTGGGCGTACTATGTTTTAATCAAAAACTATGGGGTAAAGCGCAAGTACATATGGAAGATGCTTTAGCGCATTGCCAAGAACCACGGACAATTCGCGAATCGAATCTGAGTTTGGCTAAATTGCATGAAACCATAGGGCAAGCGGACGTGGCAGCAAAATATTATCGTCAGTGTGCCATCGCCACGACACTTTGATCTGCTCAATCCATAAATTAGACAATGCGGCGGTGTATCTGCTGCATTGCACCAAAACCCTCTAAAAATCGTTATAATCACGTATTCCTAACTGATTCTGTTCGATTTACTTTGAAAGTGCATTATGAGTTTAAATAAAGTCCCAGCTGGACGTGATTTGCCAAACGATTTTAACGTGATCATCGAAATTCCTATGAATGCCGATCCGATCAAGTATGAAGTGGATAAAGAAAGCGGTGCGATATTTGTCGACCGTTTCATGGGCACAGCGATGCACTATCCATGTAACTACGGGTATGTGCCAGATACGATTTCTGGTGATGGTGACCCAGTTGACGTGTTAGTTATCACGCCTTTTCCATTGATTCCAGGTGTCGTTGTTCGTTGTCGTCCGATCGGCATTTTGAATATGCACGATGAAGCCGGCGCAGACGGCAAAGTACTCGCTGTTCCGATCGATAAGATTCTTCCAATTTACCAACATTGGCAAAAGCCAGAAGATATGAATGAATTGCGTTTGCGTCAAATTCAACATTTCTTCGAACACTATAAAGACCTTGAAAAAGGTAAATGGGTGAGGATCGTCGGTTGGGAAAATTCTAAGAAAGCTTTAGACTTAATTGAAGAAGCGATTACTAGAGCTAAATAATTATTGCAAAAAACAGGATAAAAAACTGCTAAAATCAATAGAATATAGGTAAATGTTATTATTCGTTACTGTCCTGACTATCTGTATTATTTCCAGATCAGAAGCAGATTTTTTTATTCCATGCATTCCTGCATTACAAAAACATTTCGGCTTATCTCCCTTTGAAGTACAGCTATCTTTAAGTTTAAACTTTATAGGATATTGTCTTGGTGGATTAATAGCCGGGTTTTTGGGTGATAAATTCAATTACCGCATGATAATTATAAGTAGTTTAGCTATATTTGCGGCTGCAACTTTACTCTGTGCGTTAGCCGGTAATTATGGTTTGGTATTATTTGGCCGGTTTGTTCAAGGGCTTACTATTGCCGGTCCAACGGTACTAAGTTATGTAATTCTAATTGAGACTAGTAAATTCCGAGATCAGCTAACAAGGCTAGGATTAATTAATGGTTCTATTACCTTAATTATGACTATGGCACCAACTATTGGTAGTTATCTAGGTATGTATACTAGTTGGCGCTTTAATTTTTTAGCAGTTTTTGTTATGGCACTCGTAGCTTGGTCTTTAAGTTACAAGGTGGTAGAGGCCAGTAACAAGGTAACTGATAAAATCACGGTTTTTTTGCCATTTAAAGAGTATTTTACCTTAGTTCAATCACGTAAATTAATGATATTTACAGCGGCTTTGTGCTTTATTATAGCACCTTATTGGGTATTTATTAGCATGTCTCCTATTTATTATGTGAATGACTTAGGAGTGCCTCTTATTGAATATATGTGGTATAAAAATATATTAGCCATAATATTTGGGATCATAAGTTTGATGAATGGCTTAATAGTTGATAAATTTGGCTGTAAAAATTGTTTCTTGTTTAGCATAGTGATGTGCTTTATTAGTATAATATGCCAGTTTATAATTGTATTAGCGGGAATAGATGAGCCCAAAATTATTACTGCGGCCATGGCTATTTTAACAGTCGGTACTGCATTTTTGATTAATTTTTTATATGCTAATGCCTTAACTGCCATAACAAATCATATGGGTAAAGCGTCAGTCGTAATCCATTCTGTTAGGTTGATATTTACTTCTGTTTCCCTTAGTATAGTGAGCAAATTATATTACGGTAACTTCTTTGTTATTGGTATAGCTCTTATTATTATGATGCTAACAGGATTATTGATAACGCTGTATCTATACTCGCTAGGCTATCTCAAAGGGATAGCCTAGTGATAGAAAAGGTCAGAAGTCTCGCTGGTTTCTGACAAATATTCACCAATAATTGCTATTCCACCAGGGGGTAAATCGGTTTCTG
>CALKVB010000218.1 GCA_937996605.1 uncultured Oxalobacteraceae bacterium
GTGATAAGATCCTGTGTGTTGTGGCGCAAACCTTAAAGGCCCAACAAATCAGCGGCCTGCGTGCGATTATTTTGAGTACGGCGTAGTGCAGCCCGTATCACATCACGCTCAATCGATTCCAAGTATTCCGGTAAACTACAAGGGAAGTTTGGTTTGGAAAAGACATTGTCGTCATCAACCATGTCGACAGGATCAGCGACTTTGCTCCGCCAAATTCCATCTGCAGGACTACTTCGCAACCCCAAATCAATCACATCCACGACACCATCATTAGCAAATGCCGCAGCGCGCTCAAGGATGTTCTCGAGTTCACGAACATTCCCTGGGAACTCATAATTCTTGAGCGCTTGCAAGGCTGCCGGATTTAAACTAACAGAATAACCAGGTGCGGCAAGCCTCAATAGAATCGCCTTGGCTAATTCTTCAACGTCCTCTAGACGCTGACGCAGGGGTGGCAGCACAAGCTCGATAACATTTAGGCGGTAATATAGATCTTGACGAAACTTTCCCGAGTTCACGCATTCAGCCAAATTTTGGTGGGTTGCGCTCAAGATGCGAACATCAACCGCCTCCTCATTGGTCGCGCCAACTTTACGGACACGTCGCTCTTGAATAGCACGCAATAATTTTACTTGCATCGCGAGCGGCAAATCAGCGACCTCATCCAACATTAAGGTACCACCATTTGCCGCTTGAAAGAATCCATCACGATCATCATTCGCACCGGTAAATGCCCCTTTACGATAACCAAAGAATTCGGCCTCCATCAACATTTCGGGAATTGCGCCGCAGTTCACAGCGATGAAAGGTTTATCAGCTCTTGCACTGTTTCGATGAATTTCTCGTGCAGCCAATTCTTTGCCACTACCAGACTCCCCTGTAATAATGACCGGAGCCATGCTACGAGCGAGTCGTCCAATTTGCGACCTCACATGTTGAATTTCAGCTGAGCTTCCGATGAGAAACGAGGGGCTAGAGGGCTTCACGGTGACGACAGCGACCTCATCCGAAGGACGAACTTCATGCATTTGTAATGCCGATCGCACCAACTTACGCAATTGATCAAGCGCTACTGGTTTGGACACATAATCAAAGGCACCGGCCTTTAAAGCGATCACCGCATTCTCTGCACTCCCAAATGCGGTAATGACAGCAATCGGCGTATTCTTATGATTTGAAGTCACCAACTCCACCATGTCTAAACCAGAACCATCGGGTAGACGCATATCAGTTAAGACTAAGGAATAAGTGTTCTTGATTAAATAAGCACGTGCCTCTTCAAGCGTCTCAGCACTGTCGACGTCCAAGCCCATTTTTATCAAGGTGATTTCAAGCAGCTCCCGCAGATGCGCCTCGTCATCGATCACCAAAATTCTAGGTTTTAGAGTTGCTGCGATAGCGTTCATGTCTTTTCGGCGGAAGAAAAATTGATAACAAAGCGGCCTCCGGGCTCAGCCCAATTTGAAGACGTTTCATCGTTTCGATATTCATAATCAAGAACAGCATGATTATTTAAACACAGCTCTCTGGCCATATACAAACCCAAGCCGGTGCCCTTACTTGAAGTGGTATAAAAAGGCTCAAACAAATGCGCACGCACGGTTGCAGAGATCCCTGGCCCATCGTCTTGAATATGTAACTCACGTCTATTGCCTGCGCCTATTCTACTAGTCAAACGAATACAGCCTGGCTTACCACTGGCGTAACGCAATGAATTCGAGAGCAGATTCGTTACCACCTCATGCAAATGCCCTGGGTCAAAGGTGACATAAAAACGACCAATCTCATTTAATTGTATCGTCCCGGGAGCGATGCTTCTGGTCTCGACAAACTCTTGCACAATTTCCTGAAGTTCTAACATCAAATTGATAGGCTGCAGGTTGGTCTGAGCCTTACGTGACAACTTTAAAATATCTTCGATCAATTTATTCAGTCTCGCAACATTATCTTCGACGATTTTTAAGAGTCGCCGACTTTGTGCTTCGTTATGTACATCTTCACTGAGAAGCGAAGTGGCGTATGAAATCGACGATAAAGGATTTCTAACCTCATGTGCGATACTCGCAGTAAGTCGTCCCATCGATGCTAGCTTCAACTGCTGTGCCTGATTTTCGATATCAGAGACATTTTGCATAAAAATGATGGTGCATGGCGTCGCCACGCCATCAAGGTGATCGAATTCGGTTTCATCAATGGTAACGAAACGAAGTTTAAGATGTGTTCCTGTGTCTAGAGGTTCGTCGGCCAAGGACTCATCGGTCGACAATCGAGACTGATTCTCAAAATGACGAATAACAACAAAAGAAGCACCTTCGTGCCGCAACCATATAGTGGTCTCCGGGCTATGACCTTCAGTCCATTTTTTCATAGCATCAGCGATTGGACTGAGAAAAGGAATCTGATTCAAAGGAATTTGACTAACTTCATGCAAAGTTTCAGCATCTAATTCCAGCATACGATTTGCAGCTGGATTCGACTCAAACAATTTCCCATGTTGATCGATCACCAATACGCCATCTTCCATATCTGCGATCACGGTTCGATTAATTGCTTGCTGCAACGCCAACTCGAACCCGCGTTGTCTCGCAAGCTCCTCCTGCCCTATCAAGTTTCGAGCAAGGCGATTGAGTACATACACGACGGCGAAATAGGTAGCGCCATAGAGACCAGCTTGCGAAATTAAATTGCTATCATCGCTCTGTAAAACTTGATACGCGTTTATAAACAGCAAAAACAAAGATACTGCGGAGACGAAACTCGACGCAAGTAGCAGAGAACCTAGAATTCCCGCTCCCGCCAAAGGAAAGAGATAAAGAATCACCAAGCCGCTTTTGCTACCGCCTGCACCGATATACAGTACAGATATAACGACCAGATCAACACTCACTTGGCTGACCAATTGCAACAAGAAGCGCGAAGTCCAGCGCAGCTTGATATAAACAAATCCCAAGGCCAACAAAAAATAAATAAAAGTGAGAGACTTCAGGACAGCATGATCAAGTAACCACGATTCGCGATTTGATTTAATCCCTAAATAAGTAATTAAAATTATCGCGATCAGTACTCGAGAAATATTGAAAGTTTGTAGCGAGCGCCACAATGTATCGCTCACATGGTGTGAGCGCAGTTTAGGTGTTGTCTTCAGCATGAATTTGCATGGTCGGCACAACAATACGATTGACCATTCTTATTAACTGCCTCTGAGCATGGGATGAACACTTGACAAGTCGCACATGCGACCATAGTTTCACCTGCTTCTGTTTGGGTAGGTGGCGGGGTAAAACGCGATTGTTGTTGCGTGTTCACGACCTTCTTACGCAAAGCAAGATAAACCAAAATTGCCAATGCGATCCAAACAATTACCCTCACCCAAAACTCCTATGTAATAAAACTTCCAAGACAAAACGGCTACCCACATAAGCCAATAACAAAAACAAAAATCCAAACAAGGTCATTCGCAATACTGCTTTCCCACGCCACCCACGCCAATGCCGGCCAATTAAGAGCGTAGCGAATAGCATCCACGAAAATAAAGATAATATCGTTTTGTGGTCTAACTTAAATGCTACGCCAAGCACTTGTTCCGAAAACACTACACCAGATAACACCGTCAGACTTAATAAAATAAAACCGATACTGACGAGTATAAACAGCAACTGTTCCATTTTGAGCAAAGCCGGTAGTTGATCAATCGCTTTCTCAAGCCAAGATTGCACTGCTTTTCCGCGCATTTTATGCAAGTAACGATCTTGCACATACATCACTAAGGCATGAAAAGCGGCGATGCTCAGCGTGCTATACGCCAACAAGGCTATCCCGACATGCCAAGGGAACATCGCAGTCTTACCAACCAATGAAATTAAACTGCCCGGGAAGAATATCGGCAAAACTACGGTCAATGCTGCCTGAGGAAGTACCAGTAAGCGTAAGCCATCGAGAGAAAAATTACGATTCTCGACTAAAAAAACAAGCACAGAAACCCAAATCGCTGCTGACCACACGATCGCAAATCCAATTCGCAAAGCAGCCTCAGCATGGATATTCATTCCCAAGGCAAGTCCATGTAAACACCATGCGATCGCGGCGACCCCCAAGGCCGTCCACTTACGGTGTGAAGGTATAAACGCGCAAATTGCGTACAAGATGGCGGCAGCGATAGAAATTTGAGTAAGCATGACCTAAGTTTACACTATGTTTGTCTAAGTTTCCCTTGAATGCTTGATATTCTGTGCTATCGCAAAATATATCCCCTGACGGAAACAAATGAACTACCCAATTGCTTGAACCACACGTCTGTTTTACAACAGCACAGCTAATTTCTGCATTTTCCTGCCTTGTCTTGAGCTATTCGCTTGACGACCACGATCCCCTTCTAGATACTTCCACCACCCAAAGTGTCGCTGATTGTATTGTGATCCTAAATTTATCGCCACAAGCGAGATGCAGTTCACCCAGCCTTTTGGAATTCTCAAAGAATTTATTATGTAGATTTACTTTTTGCAGGATACATCATGAAAAAATCACTTTTCGCCCTTGCTGCCCTCGCCACCATGAGTGCGGCAGCCCATGCCGATGAAGGTATGTGGATGCCACAACAACTACCACAAATTGCCAAACAGTTGAAAGCTGCTGGGCTCAAATTAGACCCAGCCGGCTTAACAAAACTCACAGAATTCCCAATGGGAGCAATTGTCAGCTTAGGGGGTTGCTCCGCCTCATTTGTATCGCCTCAAGGCTTAGTAGCGACTAACCATCACTGTGTGTATGACAGTGTGGCTCGCGCTTCCACCCCAGAGCACAATTATTTAGCAAACGGCTTCTTGGCGAAAACGCTCGCCGAAGAAGTTCCAGCTGCTCCAGGCTCACGCATTTTTGTGACTACCGAAGTAAGCAACGTCAGCGATAAAATCATCAATGCTGATGTCGCCAAATTGACGGGCAAAGCGCGTGTCGATGCGATTGAAAAAAATCAAAAGACAATGATCGCTGAATGTGAAAAAGAAGCTGGATTCCGTTGCAGCATTCCAACCTTCTATGGTGGTCTCGAGTTCTATTTAATCAAACAGATGGAAATCAAAGATGTACGTTTGGTTCATGCGCCAGCTGAAGGTGTGGGCAAATTTGGTGGCGACACCGACAACTGGATGTGGCCACGTCACACTGGCGACTACGGTTTCTATCGAGCCTATGTCAGCAAAGACGGCAAA
The DNA here is from genome assembly GCA_937996605.1 of uncultured Oxalobacteraceae bacterium. Classification (GTDB taxonomy): domain Bacteria; phylum Pseudomonadota; class Gammaproteobacteria; order Burkholderiales; family Burkholderiaceae_D; genus Undibacterium. The sequence goes on from CALKVB010000218.1 coordinate 5,208, forward strand.
CCAGCTGAATACAGTAAAGATAACGTTCCATACGTACCTAAGCACTTTTTGAAATTAGCTAAAGATGGCCTCAAAGAAGGTGATTTCGTGATGGTATTGGGTTACCCTGGCCGCACTAACCGTCATCGTTTGCCATCTGAAATCGCGTATACTTTTGACTTCGAATATCCAAATTTCGTCAAAAATTCCGCTGAAACTTTAGCGATTATTGCCAACGAAACCAAAGACAACAAAGATGCATCTTTGAAGTATGCAGGCATGGTTGCCAATATCAACAACTACTACAAAAATCGCCAAGGTATGCTCGATAGTTATGCGGGTAGCGACATTTTGGAACGCAAAACCAAAGAACATGCTGACTTAAAAGCATGGGTCAACTCAAATCCAAAGACGAAAGCAGAATTTGCTGCCGATATCGAGAAGATCGAAGAGATCTACGCAAAACGTGATGCAACAGCAAAGAAAGAGTCCTACCTCGCCTCTTCTTATCCACGTTTCTTAGCAACCGCTCGCACACTGTATCGTTTAGCGAATGAAAAAACCAAGCCAAATGCAGAGCGTCGTGCTGGTTTCCAAGATCGTGATTTGCCGCGTTTCAAAGCAAGTATTGATGGCGTTGAACGTAGTTATGATGAAAAAGTCGATAAAGCTTTGGTCTTAAATAGTTTGGTCAAATACGCAGCAGCGCCCGCGGCTGAACGTAACGCCAACTTTGATGCCGCCATGGGTATTAAAGATGGCATGAGCAAAGATCAATTGAAAGCGCTGCTCGATACGATGTACGCAGGTAGTCAATTTGGCGACAAAGCTTTCCGTGCCTCTTGGTTGAATAAATCCGTGGAAGACTTCAAAGCCAGCAATGACAGCTTTATCAAAGCCGCTGTTGCCATGTACGAAGAAGGCATGAAACGCGAAATCGCTGATCAAGAAACCGGCGGTAATATGCAGAAAGCTTACGCCAGTTACATGAAAGCAAAAATCGCTTACATGAAGAGTAAAGGCCAAGCCGTTTATCCAGACGCCAACAGCACTCTGCGTGTGACGTTCGGTAAAGTTGCCAGCCGTCCATTCGGTGCCGATGGCACAACCTGGACAGCCTTCACTACTGTCAAAGGCGTCGCTGCTAAAGCCACCGGCACGGGCGAATTTAACGCGCCTGCAAATCAATTGGCGGCGATCAAAGCAAAAGACTTTGGCAAATATGTTGATCCAAACTTGAAAACAGTGCCAGTCAACTACCTCGCGACACTCGACATCACCGGCGGCAACTCCGGCTCTGCCGCATTGAATGCCAAGGGTGAATTCATTGGTTTGGCATTTGATGGCACGCTCGACTCCATCATTGCTGACTGGGACTACAACAAAGCTTCTAGCCGTTCTATTCAAGTTGATTTGCGCTACATGTTGTGGCAGATGAAACATGTAGACAAGGCTGACAACTTGTTAAAAGAAATGAACGCTGAATAAATAAAACTTATTTAGCTTCACCAAGAAAGCCATGTCGAACTGTGTCGGCATGGCTTTTTTATTGCCGCAGCCATACAAAACCCTTAGTCTATGCATCTTCTAGCAGCTCAGGAGACCAGCCAAAGCTTCGGAACGGGGCGCTTTTCGGGTAAAATGTCAGCTTATAGACATAATTTTTTATGTCTCTCGGCCTCAGTATTTTCTCTCGACTGACGCAGCCACTGATTTCTGATTGAAGGTTCACTATGCTCGACAATTTGACCCAACGCCTCGCCAAAGTCGTGAAAACGATGCGCGGCGAAGCCCGTTTGACCGAATCTAATACTGCTGAAATGCTGCGCGAAGTGCGTATGGCCCTACTTGAGGCCGACGTCGCCCTGCCCGCTGTACGCGAGCTGATTGCCCGCGTAAAAGAAAAAGCCATGGGCGAAGAAGTCATCGGTTCACTAACACCGGGCCAAGCCTTAGTCGGTGTCGTACAAAAAGAATTAGCGTCCTTAATCGGCGCGGATCTCGGAGACAACGCTTCCGAACTCAATTTCGCCACACAGCCGCCAGCGATTATTTTAATGGCCGGTTTGCAAGGTGCGGGTAAAACCACCACCGTTGGTAAGTTGGCGCGCTATTTACGTGAAACCAAAAAGAAAAAAGTATTGACAGTCTCTGCCGACGTTTATCGTCCAGCAGCGATCGGCCAGCTCGAAACAGTCACCGCACAAGCGGGTGCAGATTTCTTTCCAACCACCATCAACGACAAACCTGTCGACATCGCCCTTGCGGCACTTGATTGGGCCAAGAAACATCATCACGAAGTATTGATTATCGATACCGCTGGTCGTTTAGGTATCGATGAAGCAATGATGCAAGAAATTGCTGCAGTCCATGCCGCCGTCAAACCGATTGAAACCTTGTTCGTGGTTGACGCCATGCTCGGTCAAGATGCAGTCAATACCGCCAAAGCATTTAATGACGCACTGCCATTGACAGGCGTTGTGTTAACCAAACTCGATGGTGATTCACGCGGCGGTGCGGCGCTTTCTGTTCGCCATGTCACAGGGAAACCAATTAAGTTTGCTGGCGTCTCCGAAAAACTCGATGGCTTGGAAGCTTTCGATGCGACGCGCATGGCCAATCGTATTCTCGGCATGGGTGACATCTTAGCTTTGGTTGAGTCTGCGCAAAAAGGCATGGACATCGAGGCTGCAAAAGGTTTAGCAGAAAAAATTAAAGTGGGCGGTAAGTTCGATATGAACGACTTCAAAGCCCAACTCGCACAAATGAAAAATATGGGTAGCCTCTCCAGCCTGATGGACAAACTACCGGCGCAATTCCAACAGGCCGCCTCAGGCGCCAATATGGACAACGCCGAAAAGAATATGCGTCGCATGGAGGGTATTATTAACTCCATGACACCACTCGAACGCAGCAAACCAGAACTCATTAAAGCATCCCGCAAACGCCGTATTGCAGCTGGTGCAGGCGTGCAGATTCAAGAGGTCAATCGCATGCTGGCGCAATTTGAACAAATGCAAAGCATGATGAAAAAACTCAAAGGCGGCGGCATGATGAAGATGATGCGGGGCTTGAAAGGCATGATGCGTTAATTTCGCTTCATCAACCCAATTTTAGGGCGCATTGCTTCTTCGTTTGTCCTTGCGATACCCGAGTATCTAAGTATCTAGGTACTCGGAAAACGAAGGCACCGCCTTCCTATCATTGAAATTCTGTAGGTGTAACGATTCACGGTTTTTTGTAGAGCACGAATTACTTCAGCCCATATCCAGAATCGTAAGTTAGCACTAATCGAAGTAATATGCGCTACGACGCAATACCTCCCCCGACGTTGCAATAAAAAATCCTCACCGCAGAAATCCCAGAAGAAAACAAACATTCTCTTAGTATTTTGTGCTTCGGTGTCTCGGCGTTAAAAGCTTCGCATTGATAAGTTCAACAGTAAAACGCTCTCCATCTTCACAAAAAAAGCTACTCCTCTAGAGCTTCCTTTATATCTCGATCTTCATCATTTTTTTAATGCTATCTATCAAGTAGATCAGCGAATCGCAGAGGAAAAACGACATTTTTCCCTCTGAAAGCGGCTCTGTGCATGATTTCTCATAGTTTTTTTGCGAAAACCAAAAAAAAACACTTGCATCACTCGATAAACAGCACCACTATAAGCACTGCGTGAAATGGCGCATTTTCAAGACAATTGTGAAGGAGCCTCAATATGGCAACAGCACCAAAAAAAGCAGCAGCGAAACCAGCAGCAAAAAAACCTGCAGCGAAAGCAGCAGCTAAACCAGCAGCGAAAAAACCAGTAGCAAAAGCCGCCGCTAAACCAGCAGCGAAGCCAGCTAAAGCCGCAGCTAAACCAGCTAAAGCCGCAGCTAAGCCAGCAGCAGCAAAAAAACCAGCAGCAGCGAAAAAGCCAGCAGCAGCACGTAAGCCAAATGCAGCATTCATGAAGCCAATGACTTTGTCTCCAGTGTTGGCAGCAGTGATCGGTGCAGCACCAATGCCTCGCACTGAAGTCACGAAAAAAATCTGGGAATACATCAAGAAGCACAAGCTGCAAGATGAAGCTAACAAACGCAATATCAATGCAGATGACAAGTTGAAAGCCGTCTTCGGTGGCAAGAAACAAGTCTCTATGTTTGAAATGACTAAACTCATTTCTGGTCATCTTTCCTAATCTGGGAAACGATTTCCATATTGCTTTGGGCAATTCCTGGGGATGAATATTCAACCCCAATCCCAAACAAAAACGCCCGCATCGCGCGGGCGTTTTTGTTTGTAGTATTTCCATTTACTCACTATGTCTAACCATCGCCAACATCTACAAACCAAGATCAAGTTTCACCAACGTAATCGACACCAAGGTCGTTACGATTTCGCTGCCTTATTAGAGGCCGACAAAATAAATACGGAATCATCACTCGCAAACTTTCTTCAAACGAATTCCGTTGGTGACATCAGTATCGATTACAGCAATCCACATGCAGTGAAAGCGCTTAACCGCGCTCTGCTCAGCCATCAATACGGAATTCGCAACTGGGATATTCCTGATGGCAATTTATGCCCACCGATTCCAGGTCGCGCCGATTATATTCATTTTCTGGCTGATTTACTCAATCGTAGTAACCACGATAAACCTCCGAAAAAAGGAGTGGTGACTGCACTGGACATCGGCACCGGGGCGAATGGAATTTATCCCTTGATAGGCGCAAATGAGTATCAATGGCATTTCGTCGCTACCGATATTAACGCGGCTTCGCTTTCCAACTTTCAATTTATACTCGACGCCAATCCAAGCCTGAAAACGCAAATTGAACTGCGCCAGCAAAGCAACTCGAAAGCAGTTTTCCAAGGCATCATTGAGCAAAATGAATGGTTTGATGTGAGCATGTGCAACCCGCCGTTCCACGCCTCGCGTGAAGAGGCAGAATCTGGCACAACAAGAAAATGGAATAACTTAGGGAAATCAGATAAGAAGCAACATAGCGTGCTCAATTTCGGGGGTATAGGCGCTGAATTATGGTGTCCGGGCGGAGAGGCTGCCTTCATCGACAACATGATCAAAGAAAGCGAGCAATTCAAAACACAATGCTTCTGGTTCACCTGTTTGGTGTCAAAGGCGGCCAATCTGCCCGCACTACGAAGATCACTGAAGCGAGTACAGGCTTTGGAGACGAAAGTCGTTGAGATGCAACAAGGACAAAAGCAGAGTCGCTTTATTGCCTGGACTTTCCTGACGCCGGAGCAGCGCACTGCATGGGCGAAACTTCGCTGGAAATAATGAGTATGGCATCATTCAATGCATCGACCTCAATCAAGATTTAAATTCCCAATTTTTCCAATTCGCTAAAACTGCATTTGGGTATTCTGGGCGACCACGGCTGCCGTTATAGCGGCCTAGTGCCAAATAGAGATTTCCGCCCTCCATATCGATGTACATACGAAGAATGGAGCAGCCATAACGGAGATTAGTTTGCATGTGAAATAGTTTTTTGGGATCGCCATCACCAATCACACGCGACCAGAACGGCATGACTTGCATATAGCCACGCGCACCAACAATCGAAGTGGCGTATTTCTTGAATCCTGATTCTACTTGCATCAAGCCCATCACCATAGCCGGCTCTAAGCCTGCACGCTTTGATTCATACCAAATGGTTTCGAGAAGCTCGAGACGTGTTTGACGGTCGGGAATACGTCGCTTGAGACGGTCAGACATCTCACCTAACCAATGCAGATATTTAATCCGGTCTTCAATTTTATCGAAACTAGGTTTTGGCGGCCTTGGATCAGCGATGACTTTTGCTAACGCTAGGCGAACTGAATCGGCAATCGCTTCTTCTTTTTGATTGCCTGCATGTACCGAACTAGAAAACGCCAGTGAAAGCGCGATAAGTGGCAGCAAAAAACAAACGCGGAGGCGCTTGATACTGCTACCCCTCCGCGTTTGTTGATATCGTTTACTGCACAACTGCATAGTCGTCAAAATCAAGACTTCAATTTCGCTTGCAAGAAGTTGAACATATCTGCCATTGCGACATTACTTGCCTCTGCATCGCGGCGTCCTTTGTATTCGAGATTGCCTTCTTTCAAGCCGCGATCACCGATCACCACACGATGTGGCACACCGATCAATTCCCAATCAGCAAACATCGCGCCAGGACGCAAATCGCGATCATCAAGCAAGACATCAACGCCAGCTGCGCTCAATTCTGCATACAATTTTTCCGCTTGCTCTTTAACCGCTGGGCTCTTTTCCATTCCCATCGGGCAGATCACCACTTCAAACGGCGCGATAGACGTTGGCCAAATGATGCCTTTATCGTCAAAATTTTGTTCAATTGCTGCACCGAGAATACGTGTGATACCAATGCCGTAGCAACCCATTTGCAAAATTTGTGGCTTACCGTTTTCATCAAGGTAAGTCGCTTTCATCGCTTCAGAGTAACTGGTGCCCAATTGGAAAACGTGACCAACTTCGATACCACGTTGAATCGCCAACACGCCTTTACCATCTGGTGAAGGATCACCCGCCACCACATTACGCAAATCCGCCACTGTAGGTTCAGCCACATCGCGGCCCCAGTTCGCACCGGTAAAGTGGAAATCTTCTTCATTCGCGCCGCACACGAAATCACCCATCATCGCCACGGTACGATCTGCGACGATCTTCACTGGCAATTTGGTATTGATTGGACCGAGATAGCCTGGCTTGGTGCCAAAGTGTTCGACGATTTCATCTTCGGTCGCGAATCGATAGTTAGCCAAGCCAGGAATCTTGCTTGCTTTGATTTCATTGAGCTCGTGATCGCCACGCAAAAGCAATAGCCAAACTTGTTTCTTGATTTGTTCTTTTTCTTCGATCTCAACTGTCAGCACAATCGACTTGACCGTTTTTTCTAAAGGAATGCCAAGCAAAGCCGCTACATCTTCACACTTAGACTTGGAAGGTGTCGAAGTCTTCGTCAGGGCAGCGCTGGCTGCTTGGCGTTCGGCCAGCAACGCAACCGCTTCTGCCGCTTCCATATTGGCTGCATAATCAGAGGTTGGGCAATACACCAATGCGTCTTCACCTGTATCGGCAATCACGTGAAACTCGTGCGAACCTGTACCACCAATCGCACCATTGTCGGCAGCTACTGCTCTAAATTGCAAACCAAAACGATTGAAAATGCGCGTGTACGCGTCGTACATATTTTGGTAGGACTTTTTCAGACCATCCAAATCACGATCAAAAGAGTAAGCGTCTTTCATCGTGAATTCACGACCACGCATCAAACCAAAGCGAGGACGACGCTCGTCGCGGAACTTGGTTTGGATATGATAAAAATTAACGGGTAACTGGCGATAGGACTTTAATTCTGAACGTACAACGTCGGTGATCACTTCTTCTGACGTTGGTTGAATCGCGTAATCACGACCATGACGATCTTTCACGCGCATCAATTCTGGGCCCATTTTGTTCCAACGACCAGTCTCTTGCCACAGTTCGGCAGGTTGCACCACTGGCATTAACATTTCAATGGCACCAGCACGATCCATTTCTTCACGTACAATTTTTTCAACTTTACGGATCACACGCAAACCCATAGGCATGTAATTGTAGATACCTGCGCCCAAACGTTTGATCATGCCAGCACGCATCATCAATTTGTGGCTCACAATCTCCGCATCTGCTGGAGCTTCTTTTAAAGTAGAAATGAAAAAACGGGTCGCGCGCATAGCTTTATTTCTTTTCAAAAAATGAAACTTCTCGAAAAAGAGGAACGTGAGGACCCGCCTCTGCACATGCTTTCAGCAATGCTAAGAAAGATACAACAACGCTGGAACTTTTTTTGAGAAGTACTAGGTTATAATCAACTCAATTTTAAAGGATATGCTGGCTCATGCGCTCACTGTTTGCACTTTTGATGATGGATTCGACTGCTTAATTGCACTTTTTTGAGATTTAGACACTTTTTTCGCCCGTTTATTGCGTTTTTTCGCCCGAACGCGCGCTGAAAGTCCTTAAGAAAATTCGTCCGTCTGTCGACTTGCGTCTAAGTTCAGCGCTGGCCACAAAGAAATTGGGGTCAACCATGTTGGATCGTGAAGGCTTTAGGCCTAACGTAGGCATCATTATGCTGAACGCCAATAATGAAGTCTGGTGGGGTAAGCGAGTGCGCGAGCACTCATGGCAGTTCCCACAAGGCGGCATTAAGTATGGCGAATCGCCGGAACAAGCGATGTTCCGCGAATTGGAAGAAGAAACTGGCTTGCTACCACAGCATGTCAAAATCATTGGTCGTACCCGTGATTGGCTGCGCTATGAAGTGCCAGATCATTTTATCAAGCGCGAAATCCGAGGCCATTACCGTGGTCAAAAACAAATTTGGTTTTTGCTACGCATGGTGGGGCGCGATTGTGACGTCAATTTGCGTGCGAGCTCTCATCCCGAGTTTGATGCGTGGCGTTGGCATGATTATTGGGTACCGCTTGATACAGTGATTGAATTTAAACGCGGCGTCTATCAGTTAGCCTTGCAAGAATTATCGCGGTATATTCATCGCGGGGAAAACTATCGCAAACCCCATCCACGAGGGCCACAAAAAGGCCGAGATCGTCGCAATGACAATGCAAGCGGTGATACTACTGGAATTGAAGCGCGTCCCAATAATACACAAATAAGTCAGCCTGTAAGTACAGACCCATCACCTCAAGTGACCGCGATACCCGACAACAAGGACCTTGCTACATGAAGAAATTGATCGTCTGCCTGCTGAGTTTGGCTAGTTTAGGCATCTCATGCACTTCATTTGCACAAGACGCAGAAGAGAAAAAAATTTTCGTTGAAAGCCCTGTCACGTTTCCAATCGCACCTGAGACGGCGAATTTGCTTTTGTTTTATCAGAGCGACAGTCAGAACTTTTATCTCGACACTAAGTCCATCAGTATCGCAGCCGATGGCAGCTTGCGTTACACCATGGTTGGCAAAAGCAAATCTGGGGCGAGCAACGTAAGCTACGAGGGTCTACTGTGCGAAACCATGCAAAGGCGTTTATTCGCCTTTGGACGAAAGGACGGTACTTGGTCTGAATCGCGACGAACTGATTGGGAAAGCATCAGTAGCAGTGGTGTTAACCGCCAACATAGCACGTTAGCATGGGATTTTGTCTGCGACTACAACCGTATTTCTGGTAGTGTCGACAAAATCCTGAACCGAATTCGCCGCAACGAATCTTTGCAGCGCTCGCCATAATTGACCACTCGGTTGCGTTTGATACTCAGTTGAGGACTTTAGCACTCCTTGAAGCGCATACTTTTTATTTGCACCCAAAATAGACTCCGAAGCCCAACGGCAGAGTCTATCTTTGCGGAATGGCCCAACGTTGAAACGGATTCAGCCGGCTTGGGTAACGATGCGACCACACCACTATCGTCAGAACAAATTGCATGGGCCACAATCATCTTTGTGATGGAAAAAGCTCACCGCAGTAAACTCTCAAAAAAATTTCGATCCTACCTTAAGGGCAAGCGCATCATTTGCCTTGATATTCCCGATGAATACAATTACATGGATCCTGTCTTGATTCAGTTGTTGAAATCTAAAGTTAGCCGCTTCTTGGCTTAAATTGAAAAATAGAACGAAGAATATAGTTTGCACAAAAAAATGACTTTTAGGTACTTTTATTAATTTTGGTTTACACTCAAATTTCAAACCAAATCATTGTGAAAGCTGCTATGACCCCTCTATTCATCATTGCACCGGTCGCCATCGTCGTTATCGGATACATGGTCCTGCGTTCGCAAGGGCAAGTTTCAAAGCCGCCGAAGCCATCAAGTAGCGACCAGGGCTGGAACGATGGCCCTATCTTCGTAACTGACGATAACAATGAGCAAAGCGCCCAAGTCCAAACTCATACAAACCGTCATTCATCATCTGAACTAGACAACAACTCTGCGCCGAGCACCTGCAACGATGTGACAGCCAGTGACAGCACCTCATCTTCCAATTCAAGTTGGGATTCAGGATCAAGCAGCTGCAGCGTAGATTCCAGCCCAAGTGTTGATACGAGCAGTTACTGAGACTATTCACACAAACAAAAAAAACCGCCAAGCGTAAGCAAGGCGGTTTTTCGTATTCACAAGCGCTAGAAAGAGACCAAAGAAATTCAATTTTGGGGATGCAGTGCTAGGCACCGAATTTGTAGAACATTGGAGCGATACCCAAGTATCGCGAGGCTTTGCAACAACGCAATGCGCCCCACAATTGAATTTATTCCACGGCTTTCACCATATCTTCGATCACCTTCTTAGCATCACCAAACACCATCATCGTTTTGTCCATATAGAACAACTCATTGTCGAGGCCAGCATAACCCGAAGCCATGGAACGTTTATTGACGATTACAGTTTTAGCTTTGTAAGCTTCCAAAATCGGCATACCGGCAATCGGGGATTTCGGATCTTTCGCTGCGGGGTTAACCACGTCATTCGCCCCTAACACCAAGACCACGTCCGCCTGACCAAATTCACTATTGATGTCTTCCATCTCAAATACTTGATCGTAAGGTACTTCGGCTTCCGCCAACAAGACGTTCATGTGGCCAGGCATACGACCGGCTACAGGATGAATAGCATATTTAACGGTAATACCTTTGTGCGTCAACTTCTCCGTTAATTCTTTCAAAGCATGTTGAGCACGTGCCACCGCCAAGCCGTAACCTGGAACGATGATCACCGTTTCGGCATTACCAAGCAAGAAAGCGACGTCATCTGGAGAACCGGACTTCACTGTACGTTGTACCGCTCCACCTGCGGCTGCCTCTGCTGGAGCTCCACCGAAACCGCCCAAAATCACGTTGAAGAAGGAACGATTCATCGCTTTACACATAATGTAAGACAAGATCGCGCCCGAAGAGCCGACTAAAGAACCTGCAATAATCAACATAGAGTTATTGAGTGAGAAGCCAATTCCTGCGGCTGCCCAACCTGAATAACTATTGAGCATCGATACTACAACCGGCATATCTGCACCACCAATTGGAATAATGATGAGTACACCCAATACAAATGCAATCGCGGTCATCAACAAAAATGGAGTCCAAGCAGGCGCTACGTTCGCATCGAAACAAAATACCAATCCGAGGCCAACCATCGCGATCGCCAACACCAAGTTCAACATGTGCTGACCAGAGAAAGTCACAGGCGCACCTTGGAACAGACGGAATTTATATTTACCAGACAATTTACCGAAGGCGATTACAGAACCCGAAAAGGTAATTGCTCCAACAAAGGTACCGATAAATAATTCAATACGATTACCAAATGGAATTGCTGCGTCACGTGTCGTTATATTGAAGATCCAAGGTTCAGCGACTACAGATACCGCGATACAAACTGCTGCTAAACCAATCAAGGAGTGCATCGCCGCCACCAGTTCTGGCATCTTGGTCATCTCTACACGTTTAGCTAAAGTAGCTCCGATACCACCACCGACGATCACGCCAAGCGCCACCAAACCATAACCCAGATTGGCACCACCCACGGCTTCATTCTTAAGTTTAACGATCAAGGCAATCGTAGTGAAAGCGGCGACCGCCATCCCTACCATACCAAAAGCGTTGCCTCTGCGTGCAGTGGAAGGATGTGAGAGGCCTTTGAGCGCCTGAATAAAACATACCGATGCGATCAGATACAGCATCGTCACGAGGTTCATACTCATTATTGCGCCTCCTTAGAATCAGATTTCGCAGGAGCTTTAGGTTCTTTCTTCTTGAACATTTCCAACATCCTCTGTGTGACTAAGAAGCCACCAAATACATTGACTGCAGCTAAGGCAACAGCCAGTGTTCCCATCACTTGCGCCAAGGCGCCTTCGGTTAAACCCGCCGCTAACATCGCACCCACGATGATGATCGCAGAAATCGCATTGGTGACCGCCATCAATGGCGTATGCAAAGCAGGAGTAACTGTCCACACGACGTGGTAACCGACATAAATTGCCAACACAAAAATGATCAGGTTGGTCAGGGTATGACTCACTTCCATCTCAAGCTCTCTTTCCAGAATTCGTTAAATAATTGACCGATATGCAAAGACATTACTGCCTTATTTGCGTAACACTTCACCACCAGCGCACATCATAGTCGCGACGACAATTTCATCCTCTTTATTGATCGCCAAATTGGCGTCTTTATCAATAATGAGTTTCAAGAAATCGAGGATGTTACGCGCATACAGAGCCGAAGCATCGGCTGCCACCAGGGTCGCCAAATTCGGTTCGCCAATAATGTGCACGCCATATTTAGTGACGGTTTTATTCAACTCGGACAATGGGCAATTACCACCCTGCTCCACCGCCATATCGACGATCACTGAACCTGGTTTCATCGCTTTGACAGTTTCTTCCGAGATCAAAGTCGGTGCTTTACGGCCTGGAATTAAGGCGGTCGTAATGATGATGTCAGCTTGCTTAGCTCGTTCGTGTACCAAGGCTGCCTGTCTTTCCATCCAAGCTGCTGGCATAGGACGTGCATAACCACCCACACCCTTTGCGATTTCGCGCTCTTCATCGGTTTCATAGGGCACGTCAATAAATTTCGCACCCAGAGATTCGACTTGTTCTTTCACTGGCGGACGTACGTCTGAGGCTTCAATCACCGCGCCCAAACGTTTGGCTGTCGCAATCGCTTGCAAACCCGCTACACCGACACCCATGATCAAGACACGCGCTGCCTTCACGGTACCTGCCGCCGTCATCAACATAGGCATAAAGCGTTGATAAGTGTTGGCTGCCAACATCACAGCTTTATACCCTGCGATAAGATCGGAAGAGCGTCGTGTAGGGAAAGAGTGTCTTCGCCTGTGTAGATC
>CALKVB010000219.1 GCA_937996605.1 uncultured Oxalobacteraceae bacterium
AGCACAAAGCCTGAGTCATCAAACAGCGCCGGCTGATTGATGACTCAGGGCCTCAGATCTTAAGCCAAAATCTTACCCCATAAAACCGAGATCTCGTAACGGAAAGTTAGCGAGTTCATCTTTGAACACCTGTGTATCTAACATCGCTGTGCTGGCTCCAAACCAGCGCCCCAGAGTCGCGCCAAATTGTTGATTTGAAAATTGCGGAATCCAAGCGCCACGGCCCGTTGCGTCATCAGGGCCACCCAGTGTAAAGTCGGGGAATCGTCCATATAAACCGCCCTGCACCGCGCCACCTACCACCAAATGATGATTACCCCATGCGTGATCGGAGCCGTTACTAGTCGGTTCAAAACTACGACCAAAATCTGACATAGTGAAACTGGTGACTTGGTTGGCACATCCTATCTCACCCATCGCATTGTAGAAGGCGTTCATCGCCTGCGACACTTTGACCAGATTATCCCACTGTGTCCATTGCTGCTGACTATGGGTATCGAAACCTCCCATACCAACAAAATAAACTTGTCGACCTGGCCCCTTCGCTGCGCGCATCTTGATCAATTTCGCGACCGTTTTCAATTGTTGCGAAAGCGGCGTTCCCGGAAAGGTAGTTGTAATATTTGCCGAGGCGGCCGCTGCCTGCAGGTCGGTAATTAAATCAACACCATTGGCAAGTGACTTATTCGCGGCAGCGGCAATCAGATTGGGATTACTCGCATTGAGCATTTGCGCTAAGGCCGCTTTACGCGCATCAACCGCACTTTGCGGCCACGCATTCATCCCTGACAAATATAAGCTTCCATCAGCGGGAATCAGATTTCCATGTACTGTCGCACCTTCAATGAAGAGACCACCAGAACTCAATGCTACCGCATCGAGATGCCCACCTGTTCCAAGTAAATCCACTAGGCGTCCGCCCCACCCTGTGGCTGCCACCGACGGCGTGCCTGCTTGATTTTGCAAGGTTTGGTCGGGGTGAGAAAATAATTGAGGTGGAACGCCAATACCTGCAGAATATTGAGTCTTGGTCAAAGGCTGCCGCAAACTTCCCATATTTAAAACCACCGCGACTTTGCCTTGCCCAAATAATGAATCTATTTCTGGCATAGCATAATGAAAGGCAAATGGCTGGTTGCTCGCAGTCGTCACCGCTTTAAGCATAGCCGAACGTGGTGCCAATAAAGTCTTTGCGGTAGTTGAAAGTGCTAGACCAACCGCGCTACGTGTCTTTTGATATTGGGTATAACGCGCTGTGTCGAGCGGTACAATCAAATTATTGCCATCATTTCCGCCATACATATACACACAGACTAGCGCTTTATAATCAGTGGCTGCCTGTGCATCTTGGACACCTGCGAGCAATCCTAGCGTAGAGAAACTCCCCAGCATCGTTGTTTTGCCTGCAGTACCCAAAAAATCACGGCGCGAGTAAATTTTGTTAGTCATGATGATTTCCCTCTGACGTCAATTTAATAATCGATGTAGTGCTTCGAATAGTGCTCCAAGTAACGCTCCGAATAGCGCCTCGAGTAGCGCTTCGATATCGCACTCACTTATGGACCGAGAAATCAGCACCCATAGCCGTAAAATACAGCGCAATAATTGCTCTCTCTTTATTATCACTTGCAGTACTCAAGGCTGCGCTAATCGCTTGTCGTGTGCTGGCTGACATTCTGCCTTGCAGTAAGCTAGCATCGACCAAATTGATCAAGTTAGTTGCGTTCGGTGCGGCCGCGATGAAAGGCGTGAGATCAATTTTTACCATCGTGCCGTAGTTACCTGAAATTAATTGGTACAGAAAGTTGGAACGGGCAACTGCCATACTCGGCGCATAGATTTGAAAGGCTGGGCCGTAATACTGCGGCGCCCCGGGCAGGCGTGTCATCGGCGAATAAAAACTAAACACGCTCGGGGCGCTCAAGATTTTTTCGCCCATCAAGTAATAATCCCAAAACATATTGGTCGGATCCACGACGGTACCATTCAAGGCTCGAATTAAACCTAGGGAATGTAGCACTGGATCTTTCAAAAATCCTTGTGTCGCGGTTGGTGTATCTTGTCTCGCCTCGGGGTCCAACAAAATCGCCTTGATGGTCGCAGCCAAGTCACCGCGCACACCTGCAGTGTTTGCAAAGACTGTCGCTACCCGTTGAATATACGCTGGGCTTGGATTGCTAGTCGTCAGTGAACGGATCAAACGCGTGGCAATGAAAGGCGGCACATTGGGATGATTAAACAGGTTATCCATGACGGCATCAAAGTCTTGCTGCGTGGATTGCCCTGCTGGTAGCACCTTACCCATGAGTAGCGTCTTTGCCTTCTTATCATGATAAGCATCACGTGCTTGCAATGGAGTCGCAAAACTCTCCCAGTTTAGACCAGCGCTGCTATTGCCGCCGTAAGTCCAGCCAGACAAAGCGCGTGCAAACTCGGCGATGCGGGTTTGATCATAAGTTGGAATCGGCTTATTGTTAGCATCAAGCTGCACGCTACCGTCCATGTTGAGCATCACTGTACCGATCGTGAATAACTGCATCACTTCGCGGGCGTAATTTTCATTGGGTGCTGGGGTCACACTATTTCCCAGGTCCAAATACTTACCCATACTTGGATTCAGAGACATTTCACGTAATAGTGTCTTGAAGTTTCCAAATGCATTATTCGATAAGGTCATCAGCCAAGGGCGCATTTCGTTGGCATACGGATTCTTTTCCTGTGACACTACAAAGATTTGAGACAAGGAAAAAATCACGCGTTGTCGCAGTTGATCTTGTCCATTGACCATATTCATAAACAAACTACGCTGCAACACACTAAGGTCGGTTGTATCAGGAAGCGCTGAAGCAGGCAAAGCCATTTGCTGGGTAATCCAAGCACTCGCGCCGATTTGCTTCACTTGGCTCAATTGGCTTGGTGTTGGTCCAAACGAAACTTGCTCTAATAAGCGCGCCGCACTGACACTAGCAGCATCGGTGGCGGGTAAATTGATTGGACCAGTCGAAGTGCCGGAGCCACCAGTTGACGAACCGCCAGTGGAACCAGTACCCGTGCCTGTACCCGAACCAGTCCCCGAACCTGTACCAGTACCTGACGAAGTTCCTGTGCCAGTAGTTCCGCAAGCGCTGACAATGACCTGAGCAAATACATTCGATTTGGCATCGCTCGCATTCAATACCGCAAAAGCGAGCGTGCCATTCTTTTGTAGGTTCGCGCTTACTGAAATTTTTGTCGAAGAATTTACGACCGTGGGCATCGCTACGTTATTAATTTGTGCCACCGCCCCACTTAAGAAGTCGATGCCCTCAATCGTGAATGTCGTAGTACCGCACACGGGACGGCTTGGCGTGACGCGATAGATGGTCGGCACTTTTTTCGATATGAATTGCACCACGCGTTCAGCCGTCATGAACGGCGCCACTCGAGTGGTGCCACTGACAATTACTTTGCCATTTGGCGGCATCACGGTAGGTGCATTGTATTGCCCATTTTGTGAGTTAATGGTACCGAGGCTTGCGTTGCCCCCCTTAATACCATTCACTGAAAACTCCAAACCAACATTTTTACCGTCGAGATTGCCGACAAACCATACTGTGGAACCAAGAGGTACGGCGCTGGTGCTCTTACCATCAATAATAAGGCTTGAAGCAAATGCCCATTGTGTACTCAATAAGACGAGACAAACTATTCCACGCATCAAAGTTTGAACAACTTGCATTTGCGTTCTCCTAATTTTTTAACAAAAGTCACCAAGCACAGTCAACAAACGCTCTTAGTTAGCGCGACCATCAACACATAGCGCTGATCGTTTCAACTTCACGGCATGGTGCAGACATGTACACACAAAGATCTATGCTCGGAGCAAGATAGTGCCTAGGAGTATGGGATAAGTATTCGAGAGAAACAAATTAAAGCTGACAAACGGTATGAGCGGCTAGATAAAAGCCAGCAATTGATTTTGAATCATGCGCTATCATCGGTATTGAATGTCGATTCAACAAAATTAAACACATTATTGAAAAGCATTTAGCTGAATACATCGCTCTGCTGCACAATCTAGCTCTGTTCAGCATCGAGAAACCAGCCCACTCATCAACAATCAACACGCTGTAGGTGCTGACTCGATGAATGTGAAATTTCATACATAGTAGAAAGCAAAACAAGCTTTCATCATTACCAACATATTCGCGAGTACCGAGCTAGTTCGCTTGAATAATCATTAGTACGCTCACATCAATTAAAAAAGGTGTTGAATTGTTCAACAATCCAACACTATGACTTTACTTCCTATCTGAGCTAGGCATAGAATCAATTCACTCACTCTTTCCGCTCGGAGAGGTGTATCGAGAAACTTCCTCCTTCTAGTGTCGATCGCAGCAAACGCCGTAGCGACTTGTATTCAAATACGACTTAACTATTTCGTCCAGCATCAAGCCCAAAAATTTGGAGGCTGTATGACCACCCAATCACAAACCATCATTTCGAAAAAATTCTCAGGTGACTACCGTATCGACGTCCTCCTCGATGATGTTAAGTTTCGTTGGAACACGTTCTCACCACTGGGCGCCGAGGTACAAATCCCGTTTGCCTTTTTGACGACGCCAGCGAGCAATGCATCGGCGGAAGATAAGAATGGATTTACGCCATTTAGCGCAATTGAAATGAATGCAGTGCGACAAATTCTCACTGAAATTTCTAAACTCTTGAAGATCACTTTTGTCGAAGTGAGTGAGACCACAATCCAACAGGGAATTCGGTTCGCTAATAATATCCAAACTGATTCCGCTGGATACGCGATGCTACCGCAGCCAGCTGAAGACGGGAAAAATTTTTTAGTGGGTAGCGGAGATCTCTACATGGCTAGCAATCAGATCAACGATCCTAGCTTTGCTGTTGGCACCTACGAATTTGCCACGCTGGTTCATGAAATTGGCCATGCATTGGGCCTCAATCATCCGGGCAACTACAACGCAGGCGAGCCACCCAAAACCGAAGCGGGAAACTATCTGGCTAGTGCAGAGGATAATAAATGGATTTCAATTATGTCCTACAACGGTGTCGCTCAGGAGCAGAATAGAAGCTTCTTCGGCACCTATGATATGTTGGCTCTCAAGTATTTATATGGCAG
>CALKVB010000220.1 GCA_937996605.1 uncultured Oxalobacteraceae bacterium
CATGAAGGGAATCACAAAGTCTGCACGATAAATTGTACGTGCCGTTTGGATATCTGCGATTACCTGTTCGTCTTCGCTCCAAGCCGTACCTGCTAGGTTATGCGTTGCTTCAAAACTGCGAGGCATAAATTCGTTATAGCCTAAAAGTGCAATTCGATAGCCGTGCTTATTGATGATTAGTGGCTCGTGTGCCTGTTTCAAGTTAGCGCCTCCACCAAAGTAGGGAAGTTGCTGTCGTTTCAGTAGCGTTAGCATTTCAGAGAAGGCTTGAGGTCCAAAATCACCGGAGTGATTGTTTGCGATCGACACTGCATCGACATATTTGCTTAAGACCGAGATCGTTCTTGGATGCGCGCGAAAAGTAAAATTCTTGTCTATCGCATTACCCGTAGTGGCGATCACACATTCGAGATTAGCGATACGCAAATCTGCTTCGGCAAAGATGTCCTTTACACCGATAAATGGATCTTGTCCTTCTTTAATTTGTTTGCCGGCTTGGCCATCAAGTACGATGTCGCCCACAAAAAGGATGCTGATTTGATCTTTTTGGATATTTTGCGTCTGGCTCTGATCGGCAAAACTGAGTTGAGAAAACAGAAAAATAAAACTAAAGAGCAGCTTGGCTATGGATTTCATTTTTTTACTTTGGACAGTTCGCAATGATATTTGAGTTCACGTTCAACTTCACCGGCATAGAGGTGATTGTAGGGCGTGATCAGTTTTGAATTGCGACTGAGCTTAAAAGGACCACGATAAATCGCTTGATGTATCGGTAAATCTTTCGGCATCGCTTGGAAGTAGGCATACAGAGAAATGTGTCTTACATCGAGTGCTTCTCCTATCATCACCGCCTTGAACGTAAATCGTCCACCGATGTCGGTTGGAATAACTTCGTATGCACTCGCATGTGGAAAAGTTTCGATAATCTCGGTTTTATCTGCGTAACTGACATAACAGCGCAATCGAGCTTGATAATTGTTTGAGCTTGGTTTTTGATTTGCGAATGCGAAATCATTGGGAAGGAGTACCCCCAATAAAAGAGCGAAGTAAATACAGAAATGTGGAATTCGCATATTGGTTAAGTGAGTTGGATCTAGCCGGATCTACTGGCAGGCGATGTTTCTGAAGTTTTTCAAAAAACTAAACAAGCATGCTATGTGACAGGTGTATTGTCGATAAGTTCATTGTCATATTTCGTATGGGGTCACCGCAAAAAGTGGTTCAAACAAGGCCTAGTGTTGTTCTAATTTGTGAAGATTTGAGACTTAAATGAGTAGAATTCAGAAAGTTTCAATTTAAAATTTACTTTATTTGGAATATGTGCGTATAATCGACAAATCGTTGAGATTCTAGGTTGTAGTGCAGTATCAGTCTGTCATTTCATGCTTGGTTGAAACGATTTATCGGGCACATGCCCACATTAACTGAAATAGGAAATTGTAATGGCAACAGGTATTGTAAAATGGTTTAATGATTCTAAAGGTTTCGGTTTCATTACTCCTGATGAAGGCGGTGAAGATTTGTTCGCGCACTTCTCTGCGATCGTATCGCAAGGCTTCAAATCTTTGAAAGAAAACCAACGTGTTTCTTTTGACGTGACAACTGGCCCAAAAGGCAAACAAGCTTCCAACATTCAAGCAATCTAATTGATGCTTAGTTGAACTTGTAAGAAGTTTCACTGAAAAGCCCGACTCAAGGTCGGGTTTTTTTTCGTCTATGGGGTGTCGCTTTTTAATCGTTTTAATTGAATTTCGGCAATATTCCCACCTTCCGTCTCTAAAAAAATCTATACTCAATGTTACGCTAAATCAAAGTTGATTTTCGGCAATAGTTTAACTTATGCAGCAATGATTTCCGTTTTGACTCTTCTTAATAGATCGACCAGGTGAGGAAAATTGTATGTTGAATTTCACGATTAAGTTTAGATTGATTGCGACCATGGCAGTGATGGCTGTGATGCTAATTATTGGTGGTGCGATGGGAGCTTTTGGTGTGCGCAATAGCAATACAGTGAATGTGGAACTGTATGCTAACCAGTTGCCATCATTGGAAGCTTTATCTTCAACAAGAGATAGTTTGCTTCGTGCCAGAGTGTTGATTGATCGCGTAATTGCGCATCCAGATACGCCTGATAGAGTTGAGACCTTAAAACGAATCGACGAATTTCTTGAGAAGTCTGATAAGAGTTGGAAGAGGTATCTTAGTCTGCCGATGGACGAAGGTAGCGAAAAAAATTTGTCAATTGAAGTGACTCAATTAAGAGATAAGTATTTGAAAGATGCATTTGCCCCAATGCTTGCAGCCGTCAAGCTTGGCAATTTCGAGGAGGCCGACGGCATTAATAGTACAAAGTTATTGCCGCTCTATGAAGCTTTTTCCGAGAAAATCGTGAAGTTAGATGAACTTCAGTTCACCAGTGCGGAAGCTATGCTCTCCAAGAGTCAGTCTGATTTCAAGGTCTTTGTTTGGGTTGACCTTATTGGTGTTGGGGCAGGTTTAATCGCGGTATTTGTCTCCGCCTACTTCTTAATTACCGCTATTTCACATCCACTGACCTTCTTGTTAGAGCAATTTGAAGCCATTGGTAACGGTGATCTATCTAAGCAAATTCGCGCGAAGACTAGTGACGAGATGGGGCAATTATTGACCGGCTTGGAAAATATGCGGCAGAATTTAGTGCAGACTGTGACGGTAGTTCG
The DNA here is from genome assembly GCA_937996605.1 of uncultured Oxalobacteraceae bacterium. Classification (GTDB taxonomy): domain Bacteria; phylum Pseudomonadota; class Gammaproteobacteria; order Burkholderiales; family Burkholderiaceae_D; genus Undibacterium. The sequence goes on from CALKVB010000220.1 coordinate 2,700, forward strand.
TCAAGGTAGTTCTTCCATTGCAGTTTCATCCGAAGAAATTGCTAGTGGCAATATGGATCTCTCTTCACGTACCGAAAACCAAGCTGCCAGCTTGGAAGAAACGGCATCCTCAATGGAAGAGTTGACTTCTACTGTTCAACAAAATGCCGATAACGCGCGTCAAGCAAATACTTTGGCACTGAAAGCATCTGGTGTCGCCAGCAAAGGCGGTGAGGTCGTCGGTAATGTCGTACACACCATGGATTCGATCAAAGAAAGTTCGAAGAAGATTGTTGATATTATTGGTGTTATTGACGGGATCGCCTTTCAAACGAATATTCTGGCGTTGAATGCGGCGGTTGAAGCGGCCCGTGCGGGTGAACAAGGTCGAGGTTTTGCCGTAGTTGCATCTGAAGTTCGTAGTTTGGCGCAACGTTCTGCGAGTGCGGCAAAAGAAATTAAGGAGCTGATTAATGATTCGGTCGATAAGGTAGAAACAGGATCTCGTCTGGTTGATGATGCCGGCAAAACGATGGACGAAATTGTGGTTTCGATTAAAGGTGTGGCGGATATCATGGCTGAGATTACAGCCGCGAGCGTCGAACAAAGCGATGGTATCGCACAGGTGAATATTGCGATTTCAAAAATGGACGAGGCTGTGCAGCAAAATGCTGCATTGGTCGAGGAAGCTGCAGCAGCCGCAGGCAGTATGCAAGAACAAGCGAATAATTTGAATGCAGCAGTGGGGATTTTCAAACTTAATGATACAGATGTCGGTGGCCAGCAGCAAAACGCAGCGAAAGTGAG
>CALKVB010000221.1 GCA_937996605.1 uncultured Oxalobacteraceae bacterium
ACGACGCTCTTCCGATCTTATAGGGCGGAAATAGGGATTATCTTTGTATGGCAACAAACTTTGTTTTTAGACCTCACGGAACATTTAAGACATGGGTAGAGGATCAGTTTCTATTGACTGAAGTGACGGGGCCGTGGAATGTTGAACTTGTCGAATACTGGTCGCAACAAGCATTGAGCCTCGCTCGACAGTTTTCGAAAGATCAACCCTATGTGGCGATCACTGTGGTGCATGAATCGATGTTATGTTCGCCTGAGGCGCTTGAGAAAATTGCTGCGGCAACTGAGTATGGCGAACGGTATTTACCTTGCTTGGGGCATTGCGTCGTTGCGGCGAAGGAAGTTGATGGACGGGAGGTCGTACGCTATATGTATGAAAAAATCCGCCTCGAGCATATTTTTGAAGATATGGATGAGGCTATCCGTTGGGCAAATGGTTTAATTAAAGAGGATCGCGCGAAGCAAGGCCAATCCTCTCTCATGTGATCCTTAGCTTGCAGTGATTAATGGTGACGACCCCAATGGCCTACACGGAAATGCCAAGTTACACCGACTCGTTCCCAATGATGGGGAACCCAAGTAAAACCAACTCTTGGCGCCGCCCAATAACCGCCACGCCAAACGTGGCGACCACCTTGCCAATACCAGAATCCGTTAATCCAAATGTAGCCAGGCGCTGGCGCTACTGTAATCGTTTCTTGAATTGGTGCGGGCGGCGGAACTTCGGCAACAACTTCTTGAACTGTCACTTCGTTAGGCGCTGGATAGCTACTAGGTGCGGGGTATTGTGTATTGCTCCGATAATAGACTGGAGCAGGCGTCATCACGGTGCATGCGCTTAGTAGCAAACAAGAGGTAATACCCGCATAGGTGACTAATTTGGTAAAGCTAGGATAATGCATGATCAACTCCTTACAAGTTCTGAGAACTACCTGTTGAGCATGATCTTAGTAAAATTTGGATCATGTTGCTGTAAGAAGTTGTAACGATTTCTTTCAACTATAAGTAGTTTAGGATTCTTTTGACGCTTTTTTATCACTCGTTTCCGGCGGTGCCGTAGCCTCAAGTAAATGAGAGATAGCACAACTTTGCAGCGGTAGGCGCCCTAAGTCTTTTTCCCAAGAAAACAAGAAACGATTGGCATTCCCGCAAATGCGTCCTTGACAAGCACCCATCCCACAACGGGTGTGTAGTTTTGCACTGCGCCAGTCAGTATGAATTTGCAGCTGTGCGTAGCGTACATCCTCACAGCGACAGACGATAGTGTCGCTCTCACATAGGTGGCGCAATTCTGATCGAAGCGCAAAACTGTTCTTGAGGCGTACCGCGAAGGCGCGCCAAATTTCTCTTTGCTGTATAGCGTTTTGCGCCAATTCTTGTTGATTGCTGGCGGCATAGCCAGCGATATATCCCTCTGCAAGTGCGAGATCAACGCCACCAATACCGGTGGTCTCGCCAGCGCAGTAGACATTCTCGAGATTACTGCGTTGCCAATGATCGACGATGACGCGTGGCATATCGTCGCTATTTTCGAAGGCACAACCGAGCGCGGCGGCAACTTCAAGGTTAGGCATTAAACCATAACCACAGGCGAGGAAGTCGCATTCGAGATCTTGTATTTCACCATTAATTGAGGCGCGTACGGTAACCACTTTGGACTGACCTTTTGCTGCGACAACAAAACTATTACTCAAGTAACGACTGTTTTTTAGCCTCCACCCAAGCACCACGGCTTGTTGAATTTTACTTGGAGTTCTTAAGAGACCGAATGCGAACTGACTTAAGGCACTCAATGTAGCCTGCTCTAGAATGTGAGTAACTTTCGCACCTCTTTCAATCAGACTGGCCGCGACCGCTAATAGTAAAGGGCCAGTACCAGCGACAATAATTTTTTTACCTTTGACTGGGTAAGCATTCTTGGCTAATGCTTGCATGCCTCCTGCACCAGTGACGCCAGCTAAGGTCCAGCCAGGAAAGGGCAGTAGTAACTCGCGGGCACCGGTTGCAATGATCAATCGTGTGCTATAGATACGGCTGCTTTCCGCCTGCTGCTTGTGTTCGACGGTGGCAATGAGCGTATCGCCGTCTCGTTCAAACAGAATCAGTTTTGATTGAAAATGGAAACGTACATTTTCTGCTTGGCTCAGTGCTTGCCACATCATCTGTGCTCGCTGATCTCGCTGTTGTTGTGCTCCCCCTCGCCAGATTTGGCCTCCAGATTGAAAATTGTCATCGATGATGTCAATCTGCATGCCCGATTTGTGAGCTGCGTATGCAGCGGCGAGTCCAGCTGGGCCAGCGCCAATTATCAAGAGATCGGTGTTCATGGCGACACCTCGGTGATGATGAATAAGCCTTGAGTGCACATGGTTTGGCAAGCCAGTTGATGGGGACGATTGTTAATCGTGACGCGGCACTCTTGGCATACACCCATGCCACAAAGTGGAGCTCGCGCTTCTCCGCTAACAGATAGTCTTGTCGTTGGAGTGCCGCAGCGAGCTAGAGCGGCAGCGACACTGATGCCGGGTTCCACTTGATGAACTTGTCCGTTGATATTTATGCTGATGTATGACTTCATAGTCAATCAAAATCCATTATCGAATCAAAAACGATGGTCGTCGTTTTAAAAAAGTCTTGCTGGTAAATAGGGGCGTATATCAATCTGGCTGGTGCGTTGGCACATGGTGTCGGTTAACAAGGCAGCGGTTGCAAGTGATGTGGTGATTCCCAAGCCTTCGTGTCCGCTTGCCATCCATATGTTTTTGCGATGCGGATGAGGGCCAATATACGGCATGCCATCTGGTGTCGCGGCACGAAAACCTGTCCAAGTTCGAATCGCTTTGAGGTCTCGAATCGCCGGTACATATTCTGCCGCTCTGTTGAGCATCTTGCGCAAAATGGGAAGATCGATTTCCTTGTGCGTGACATCAAATTGGCGTGAAGAACCGATGAAAACTTGGCCTGTTGGTCGTGGTTGTAAATTGAATGCGACTGAATCCCCGTCAGCCGCATGGGCACTTTTGATATAGCCAAGTTCAACCAATTGATGTCGTACGAATTGTGGATAGCGATCGGTGATCAGCAGATGTCCCTTCTTGTAGCGTAGAGGTAAATCGGGAACTAGTTGTAGGGCAGCGATGCCGTTCGCGACGATGATTTCTTTGGCCTTGATGAATGCACCTGAAGCTAACATTGTACCTTCCTCATTTACTGCGAGTACTTTGTCGCTTATCAGTTGTGCGCCAAAATTCATGGCCTGATCAAGTAGTATTTGTGCACTTTTGGGCGGATAAACCAAAGCATCGTCGTGTACCAAAACGCCACCTGCAAGGCCAGCGCGCAATTGTGGTTCTTTCGCGTATAGCTGTGCCGCGTTGAGCATTTCACTGGTGACACCATGTTCGTTTAATACACGGCATTTGTGGGCCGCGACATCCATTTCTTCTTGATCAGCGGCTACCCAAATGGTGCCGCATTGACTATATTCGTGACGAGAAAAATCACCGCCATGTTGTGACACTAATTGACGCCACAGTTCGAGGCTATAGCGAGTCAAGGCTAACTCCGCAGGATTGTCATCCATAACAACTAAGTGCCCCATACCCGCAGCGGTGGCACCGCCACCGATAGTACTGGCTTCAATGACGGCAACTTGAAGACCCTGTTTGGATAGACTTGCCGCGCAGGCGCAGCCAATGATGCCGCCACCGACGATGACGACATCGTAAGTAATTGACGCTGCAGACATCATGGACGAATGCCCCAAATAAATGGATCGCGAGAGTCTAGTATCAGCTGTGCTTCAGCATTGACGAAGGCGGTACCACGTATGGTGGGGTGAACTTTCCCCGATTCTTGGCTATGCCTAAAGCTACCTTCGAAAACGCTACCGATAATACTCTCTTGACGCCAGCTTTCGTCTTCATTGAGTTTGCCATCGGCAGCAAGACAAGCCAATTTTGCACTTGTGCCAGTGCCACATGGTGAACGGTCATAGGCTTTGCCTGGACACAGTACAAAATTTTGACTGTCATTTTCATGTGAAGTAGGAGCGCCAAATAACTCGATATGGTCTATTTCAGCACCATTGTCGCCGGTAACACCAGCAGCATTGAGCGCTTCTCGCACTTGCCAGCTAAAGCTAGTGAGTGCTTCAACATTGGCTAAACGCATATCTTGGCCGTGATCGGCAACTAGGAAGAACCAATTGCCACCGTACGCTACGTCTCCGGTGACTGGGCCATGCCCTTCCACGTCAACGCTGACTGCATGTTGACTGCGGTAGGCTGGTACATTGTGCACGCTAACACTATTGTCAGTATGTAGCTCTACCTCGACTGCACCAACAGGCGTATCAACTTTGTGTTTGCCAACGGCCAGCACTCCTTGGTAAGCCAAGGTAGCGACTAAGCCTATGGTGCCATGGCCGCACATACCAAGGTAACCGACGTTGTTGAAGAAGATGACGCCTGCACTGCAGCTGGGGTCAAATGGTTGGCAAAGTAAGGCGCCAACCAAAACATCTGAGCCACGTGGTTCACACACCACAGCACTGCGATAGTGATCGAATTTGTCCCGAAAAATCTTGACCCGCTCTGACAACGGACCATTACCTAAATCTGGGCCACCAGCCACGATGAGGCGGGTTGGTTCACCGCCTGTATGCGAATCAATAACATGAATTTTTTGCATAATGGAGATCCTGTGCTGAAGTAGTCGGCTGTCACATGACATTAGAATCAGTGTAATAGAGCGCATCTGCTTTTGTCTTGCGGATTTTATTGAAGGCAAATGCCGAAATCTGCATAGTGAAATATTCTCGATTATTCGATAACAAATGGCGCAAGTAGGCGATGGAGGAACTTATCTCGCCTAATCTTTCTCTAAGCTGGCAGAATACCGAGAACATTAGTTCGCAGTTTGTAAAACATAAGGATAAAGAATGACAAGAGTGATTGATTTTCGAAGCGACACAGTGACACGCCCAAGTAGTGCGATGCGTAAGGCGATGATGGATGCTGAAGTCGGTGATGACGTGTATGGCGATGACCCTACAGTCAATCATTTACAGGCTAGGCTCGCTGAAATGGCTGGACATGAAGCCGGATTATTGGTCGCAAGTGGAACCCAAAGTAACTTGATTGCTTTGCTTACGCATTGTGGTCGTGGCGATGAGTATATCGTTGGGCAGCATTATCATACCTATTTATATGAGTCTGGTGGCGCGGCGAGTTTGGGTGGAATTGTGCCGCAACCTGTGATGGTTGAAGCCGATGGGAGTTTGGCTTTGCATGCAATTGAAGCAGTGATCAAACCAAACGATATTCACTATGCAAGATCGACTTTGTTGAGTTTGGAAAACACCCATTTGGGCAAGGTGCTGAGCAATTCTTATTTGGCCTCAGCAATTGCCTTGGCACGGGCTCATCGTCTGGCTGCACACCTTGATGGTGCTCGCGTCTTCAATGCGGCAGTGGCTCAAGACATCTCTTTGGCATCTATTACCTCGCAGTTTGATACAGTCTCGATTTGTTGTTCTAAAGGTTTGGGGGCACCGATCGGCAGTGTGCTGTGCGGCCCACAATCTTTTATTGAAGAAGCCAAACGGTGGCGCAAAATGGTGGGTGGAGGAATGCGACAAGCTGGAATTATCGCTGCCGGCATTTCCTATGCTTTAGACCATCATATCGCACGTCTGGCAGATGATCATGCGAATGCCTCGGCCCTCGAACAAGGCTTAAGCGATATCACTGAACTTAAGGTAGAAAAAGCACAGACGAATATGCTGTACGTCGAACTTGCAAGCCGCGAACAAGGATTGCAATTGGGCGAATTTATGAAACAAAGGGGAGTTCTCATTTCTCCCGCAAAACGTATTCGATTAGTGACACATTTGGACATTAACGCACATGACTTAAATAGCTTCATCGATTTATGTCGACAGTTTTTCACACAAAGTTAAAGCTAGTTACTTAATCTATGCGCGGCTTGGGAAGTGATATTTTTTGTACAAAAGTACGAAAATATTGAAAGATTTTATCCAGGCTTACCCACTTGCTTATCGGATTTGAGGCGGGACTCTAGTGCTAATTGTTAAATAGTGTCTTTTTTGTGAAAGATCATGAAATTAAGACTTCAAAGTTTTCTGAAAGCAACTAAAATGCCTCAAGGTAATATATGTGTAAAAGTAGGCTGAGGTGAGCTTAATTTGCGGTTTTCTCGTTCTGCTGTGTTTTCTTTTATTGATTTGCATGGAACGCATAAAATGAATCTTCAAAATATTCGGATTGGTCAGAGGTTAGCACTTGGTTTTGGTATTGTGATTGCCTTTCTGGTGTTATTAGCTGGGCTTTCGTATTACCGTATCGGTGGTTTGAGTCGCGAGATTTCGACCATGGTTAAAGATCGTTACCCCAAAACAGTCGCTGCCAATCAAATCAAGGCACAACTGAATGAGGTTTCCCGCAATATGCTCAATGTGTTGATCATGACCGACCCTGAGCAAATCAAAAAAGAATTGGCTACGATTACCAAAGAAAATGCCAATAACGAAGAGGCACTTGCGTACCTCAACAAGACGATTACCGATGCAAAGAGTAAAGAGCAATTAGCCGCGATTACGGCGATACGCGATAAATTTATTCCACTGCAAACCAAGTTCGTTTCTTTGGTCAATGAGGATCGTAAAGATGAGGCCATGCTTAAATTTCTTTTCGCGATCCGCCCGATTCAAAGCAAGTACTTTGCTGCATTAGATGATTTTATCGCCTATCAAAATAGTCAGATGGAGCAATCTGGTAAAGATTCTGAAGTGGTCGCAACGCAAACAAGTGCCTTTATTTTGTTTTTGGCTTTAGCTGCTGGTGGCATCAGCATCGTAGTCGCATTCCTCGCAACCAAGAGTATTACACGTCCATTAATTGATGCTGTTCGAGTCGCCAAGCGAGTAGCGAAGGGGGATTTAAGTAGCGACATCGAAGTGGTGAATAATGATGAGACTGGTCAAATGATGCGCGCTTTACGTGATATGAACGATAGCCTATTGAAAATTGTAGGTGAGGTTCGTGCCGGTACTGATAATATCGCTTCGGTATCGATGGAAATTGCTAGCGGGAATTTGGATTTATCTAATCGTACAGAAGAGCAGGCGCATTCTTTGCAAGATACTTCATCGTCGATGCGTAATTTGACAGATACGGTGAAACAAAATGCAGAACATGCCGCGCAAGCCAATC
>CALKVB010000222.1 GCA_937996605.1 uncultured Oxalobacteraceae bacterium
GCCATCTTAGTACTCTTCATATTTAAGTACACCGTAAGTCGCGAACTCAGTGAGATTAGCAACTACGTTCAATCGCTTGACCTCACCAAGCTTGAAAACGAAGCGCAATTGCGACGTCAAGCACCCCAAAAACAAGATGAAATTGATCTCGTTATTAACGCTTTGAATACGATGCGTTCAAGAATTCGAGAAGATATTCGGCAACGCGATATTCTCGATCGTGAACTAGCGATTTATCGCGAGCAGCTTGAGCAATTAGTCAATGAGCGTACCTCAGAACTCAGAATAAAGACTGACTTGCTCGAACGTAAATCGGAAGAGTTGCTGATTCAAAACCGTGATCTCGACGCCTATGCCCACACAGTCGCCCACGACCTCAAGCAACCAGTCTCAAACTTGCTTGGGGTTAGTCGTATTTTGACGTCCAGCGACATTGAACTGAGTGTGGAAAGAACCAAGAATTTACTGATTAGCGTACAAAAATCCGCAACAAAAATGCGGGCGATTATCGATTCGTTATTGCTACTCGCGAGCATTAGAAAACAGCAAGACCTCCAATTACACAATATTTCGCTCGCAAGCAGTGTGCATGAAGCACAACATCGATTAGCCAGCTTTGCACAAGAACGGAAGGCGGAGATTCACGTTGCAGAAGATTGGCCTATGGTAATCGGCGAGAATCAATGGCTAGAAGAGGTTTGGTCAAACTATCTTTCAAACGCCATCAAATATGGTGGCCAGCCGCCAAAGATTGCCATAGACTGGGAATTGACAAGCGAGCAATCCGTCAAGTGCTGGGTACAAGATAATGGCAATGGCATCTCAGCAGACAATCAACGAGAGCTTTTCGAACAATTTACGCGATTCGACCGAGAAGCTGGAGAAGGACATGGGCTAGGACTCTCTATCGTAAAACGCATCGTGCAGCGTCTCGGTGGCAAGGTCGGTTACGAACAATCAAGTACAGGTGGCAGTATTTTTTATTTTACGCTTAAACTGGCTTCCAATAATCACCACACCAACTAAGTGCCGGCTAAAATACTTACGATCATTTTTTATCAAGATCGCTAAGCAATTGGGCTAAAGACAATAAAAAGCACTGTTCCCCCGAACTCCGCTCGCTCAAGCAGGTGAATGCGCAAGCACATTGCTCGATTATTACCCACCTCCTGCGCCCCCGCGGTGAGCCGATTCAATTTTTTTTAGAGTTCTTGAATCCTTTTTGAAATTTGCCCACTCTAGGTAAATATCATTTCGTTTGAATACAATTCTCAATACAAAAAAGACTTCATCATGTTTCATTTAAAGCGTAATCTCCCCCATTGGGAAAGGGCTTTGCGTATCGTTAGTGGTACTTTTGTTGCTTACATGGCACTCAGTGGTCACACCCAAGCTAGCATGGCCTGGCTGACATACGGCACTGCCATCACCTTAGTACTCACGGCCTTCGTTGGTTTTTGCCCGGCTTGCGCCTTGGTCGGTCGTCGTTATCTAGGATAATTAACATGCTACGCACTAAACCGCAATTAATTGAGGCTGCCTGCCAAGGCGACAAAGCCGCGATTTCCGATTTATTAACTGTCTGTCAGCCCGACTTAAAGCGGTTTGCACGACGCACTTGTTCAACGACAGAAGACGCCGAAGATGCAGTACAAATCGCGCTGTGGCAGTTATATCGCAAGATAGGTGCATTGCGTACTGTCGCTACTTTTACAACTTGGTTGTTTCGTATCGTTGAACGTGAATGTTACCGACTATACCGCGGGAAGAAAGCAACAGAAGCCTTAGATGAGCTACTTGAACAAGATATTCCCTGTGAGCCATGTGTTCCTACCGATTTACGTTTAGATTTAACCCGCGCATTAGAGCGCCTAACCCCGCCCTATCGCGAGGTATTAATTTTGCGTGACGTACATGAGCTAACCGCGCCAGAAGTGGCTGCGCAATTAGGACTAAGTCTGGAAGCGGTGAAGAGTCGCCTGCACCGGGCCCGAGCGCAAGTCCGCGAACAATTGATGGCTAGCGGCTATTGGCTAAAAGACGACGCACCAGGGGATACATAGCGCTTAGCAACGCCACCACCAGCGTTCTTATTACTCCATTTGCTAAGCTAAAGTAAGAAAGTATGTTTTCTTCCGCGGTCACCGCTGCTCTGAGACTGAATTTGCTGATAACCGACATCGGATTGATCGTCTATTGGCTCGCGACTAACCTCTCATTTTTTCCCGCTGAGTAGCTGTTCAAAGACTATGCAAACTCCATACTACAGACATGAAATTGATCGCTCGCACCGCTCGATCCGCTGGCTAGCGTTATGGGTCTCTATGGGCTGTATCTCGATAGACTCGAAAAAAATCGCTCTCGACTAATCTTGGTGATTGCGCTCAGCCTGACTTTTTGTGCTGGCCTGATGGCGATCTCCTTTTGGACTCTGCGCAAAGATTTTGATTTGACATGGTGGATACCTAATCTCTACTTCATCATCTGGCCTTTGCTTTTTATATCTTCCTTACATTCCCACGAACATAACGCCGTTTTGCGTGACTGTAAAAAATGTGCTTGATCGCATCTAGATCAAATTCCTCACATCAAAAAGTAAAATAATTTCGCATCGCGCGAACCCTTTTGCGAGTTTGCTGCCTCTAGAGTAGGGAGAACGCATGGCAGCACCCATGCACTCGCTCGTTTATCTTGTCCGCGCTCATCGAGAGCTAAACAAGTTTTTTCCAACCTATTTATGGATTTACTCATTATGTCATTCAATTCCAAGGCCTCAAGTACTCGCCGCGCGTTCACAAGCTTAGCGATAGCGGCGTCACTACTGCTAACAGGTGTAGCCGCTAATACGGCTAGTGCTGGTGAAATCATTCCTGCCAATATGGAGGCTTACAAAGCAGCTGCCAGCGCAAAGAAGCCCATCATCATGCACATACACGCCACATGGTGCCCTGTGTGTGCGAAACAAGATCCTGTCATTGAGTCACTCATGAAAGAACCTGAATTCAAAGATGTAGTCGTGTTCAAAATCGATTTTGACACCGACAAGGGATTGGTAGAACAATTAGGGGTTAAGTATCAGAGTACCTTGATTGCGGCCAAAGGCCCAGCGGAGGTCGACCGTACTGCAGGAATTTCTGACAAAGACGCGATTCGTCAGTTCATCCGTAAAGCACTGTAATCGGGCTTAGAGGTAGAACATGATCACTCTACTTTTTAGCCTGATCGCGGGTGCTCTGTCTACCTTGTCTCCGTGCGTGCTGCCTATCATACCCATCATCATGTCTAGCGCCCTACAGACCGCAAGGCTAGGGCCGCTCGCTCTGCTGGCTGGAGTATCACTATCGTACACGATAGTCGGTACCACACTCGCCCTATTTGGCACTAGCTTAGGGGTAGACGCCAATCAAGTACGTATGGTCAGCGCGCTGCTCATGATTTTGTTTGGCAGCACGTTTTTAGTGCCTGCCATGCAAGCAGCTTTGCTACGTTTACTAACGCCACTAACAACAAGAGCAAATACGGGTCTTGCGGTATTTCAAGCTGATAGTGTTGCCGGACAAGGTTTGCTAGGACTGATGTTGGGTGTAGTGTGGTCGCCTTGCGTAGGTCCAACTTTAGGAGCAGCGATCACCATGGCCGCTGGCGGGCATTCGCCTTGGCAAGTTGTCGCAACCATGTTCGTCTTTGGGTTGGGGGCAACGATCCCTATGGGCTTATTGGCCTATGGCTCACGAGCAGCGATTGGCAACAAACGCAAAGTCATGGCCGTCATGGGCCAACGCGGCAAACAAGTGATGGGTTGGGGCTTGCTGTTCGTAGGTAGCATGGTGCTCACGGGAGGAGACAAGTGGTTAGAGGCAGTACTCACCCGCCATATGCCGATGTGGCTAATCGATTTGACGACACGGTATTAAGAAACCTGATTTCTCGTCATTGACTGTGAATGCGAACAAAAAAATTTCAACTTTCTTGAACCCTTTTCCACACTTGACACCTCTAGGTAAGTGTCATTCAGTGTGAATGCAAAGCAAATCTAACTTAGCTGAATTTAGCTGAACTTAATTAACATAACTTCAAAAAAGGATTCCATCATGTTTCACTTAAAACGTAATCTCCCTCACTGGGAACGTGCCGTGCGTATCGGCAGTGGCGTACTTGTTACTTATGCTGCGATCAGCGGCTATACGCAAGGCCTCATGACTTGGCTTGCCTATGGCACCGCCGCGACTCTAGTACTCACTGCCTTCGTCGGCTTTTGCCCAGCGTGCGCTATGTTTGGTCGTCGTTACTTGGACAGCAAATAATCCTAGCCGTGAAACGCGAGATCTGATCTGAACACTGCGTGGCAAGCCAATCTTGGAACGATTGGCGCAACGCACTGGCTTAAGATCGATAGAGACAGAAGATACGATACAAGTCACTCTGTGGCTCTGATGTCGCAAGAAGACTTAGGTAAGATAAGGAGAAAGACATGCTTTGTAGTACTTCCGTTGGCATTCATTTGCTACGTGGTTTAGCCGCTTTAGGCTTAATTTTTGGTGCGTTTCATTTGAGCGCTTATGGCACTGCTGGGTTAATCGGCTCAGTGATAGCGTCAGTTGGCGCAGTTATTTTACTGCGTGGCTGCCCTATGTGTTGGCTGCTTGGCCTGTTTGAAACCATCATTCAAAGCAAAGCAAAAACACGCTTGGATATTTAGCCGGTGGCCACCCATCGCATCTCGCTCTAGCACTTGATTAATTCGAGGTCACACTCAGTTCGCGACTTATTTTGCCGTGCTAATCTAGGTGCTCGATCCTTTTACGAACGCAGCGTGAATTCCCTCCCTATCATCTGACGCCACTGTCAATCCACAAAAATTGTTATAAGCATTTGACACGAGCTGCCAGAGAGACGAGGGAATCATGGATTATCTGATTCCGCTAATTCAATTGAATCAGTTGTATCAGCGCACCGGTGAACATCCATTTCAAAAGACAATATTCATACTGTATCTGAAAGAGTGCGTTGATTTTATTTTTTTGAGTTATGGATTGAATTGGCTGTTTACTAATTGAATCTGCTTACTGATTTATTTACTTATGTACTCCGATGTAAAGCGTCAGAAACAGAGGCATTTGCAGCCTATTGCTTTAATTTGTTGACCTGTCGCATTTCTACAATTCTATCCACAACGCTTTGTTATAGTCGTGCCGAATATCCCATAACGAAGGTGAAGTGCACAGGTGAGCATCATTCTTCGTTCTTACAATGGAACTAAAATGAAGGAGTTACGACCATGGCTATTTACTTTCATACTCACTACGCGGCGATCACTGGTTTGCTGTTAAGTGCACTTTTAGTGCAACCAAGCTTTGCCGCGGGTGGGAATGATTTACCACTACCCCTTGGCTGTACACTGGTGGCACCCAGCAGCGCTTCTGGGCCATTAAGTACACAATTGAGTACACAAGTAAGTACACAATTAAGCACCCCATTACCAGCATCTAACCCGCCGGTAGCATTGCAAATTCGTACTCCTGTAGAACCGACCATGTTTGTCAGTGGCGGTCGCCAATATCTGATTTATGAACTAGACCTTCAAAACTATTCTGTGGCAGCGATGAATGTGCGTGGCATCGATGTGATGGAGGTAAGTCAACAGGGCGTCAAACCGATTGCGACGATAGATGCACCGCAACTCAATGCGATCCTGCGTCCGACTGGCATTAACTACGGCGGCTACAACAATCATCCACACACTGACGCCAATCGACTACTCGATGCAGGTCGCAGCGCAATAGCATTTATGTGCATCGCTTTCGATGGCAAAGCGACAGTGCCAACGCAACTACGCCACCGCGTGCATCTAGAAGATGCGAGTAACGACGGACCTGTTATTTCTGTTCAACGTCAACGTTTACCCGTTTTCGGGGCGCCACTAACTGGATCTGATTGGCATCCATATAGCGGCCCAAATCTCAATTCGCATCACCGAATGGGAGTGATGGTGGTTGGTGGAGTGGCACAAAACGCGAGGCGCTTTGCTGTCGATTGGCTCAAGGTCAAAAATGGTGAGCTTTATTCAGGTGACCCGCGCGATGTCAAATCCTACTTTGGCTATGGCGAGAAATTATTCGCCGTTGCCGACGGCACAGTCGTCGAAGCAACTGACATGTATCCAGATAACATTCCCAAAACGGTAGCCGGTTTTGAGCCTGCCCTACCAATCACGATGGAAAACGTAGCTGGCAATCGAGTTGTGATTGCGCTCGCCAACGGACAATTCGCTCAATATATGCACATGCAGCCAGGCAGCGTTCGCGTCAAGCGCGGTGATCGTGTGCAACGCGGGCAATGGATAGGCCAAGTCGGCAATTCCGGTGATTCACGCAAACCGCATTTGCACTTTCAATTAGTCAACAGCGCGCAGGCGTTTGCAGGGGAGGGTATGCCTTTTGTGATCGATCATTTTCAGATGAAGGCAGCAGGACAAGAATGGACAAGACGTAACAAAGAATTCCCTTGGGGGGATGACACGGCATTCGATTTTGGTAGCGACACTACCACCAAAAAAGCACGTTAAACTTACGCTAGCACAGAATTCTTGCTGTTTGGCGTGGATATTTTCTGATTTAGCTGATTTCGCTGAAGTGCTTAGCTCTGCGCCGAAACACAAGACGCCTCCAACTTACCAAGCAACCACTGTAGCCCAGCAAGGTGCTGCTGATCATGGCTACAGAGGTAATGCACAAGGCGACGCACATTTTCCAATTTAAATCTGCATTTATTGTTGGGGTTAAGATCTCAGACCAAGAGTCGCAATCAGAATCGAAATCAATTGACACTCAATACAAAAAGAAACAAAACTGCCACCAACACATTTTTAACAGCGTTGAGATGTCCACTGACTTCTATCGTACTTAACGACACAACAAGTGGGAATGCACCACTACGAAGATAGGTCTGCGACAAACGCACAATAAGCTTTTTTGGCTTGTGGGCTACCCAATACATTGTTATGTCCAACGTTGGGCACCACTAACATTTTTTTCTTGGCATTGGAAAATGCATTGAAAACTTTGAGTCCCAACTCTTGCGGAGTCACCGAATCGTCTGCGCCTACAATTACCAAAGCGGACGCATTACTCAAGCTAGCTGCTTTCACATTATCGATATCTTGTAAATTTGGACTGACAGTCACCGTCACAAACGGGCGTGCATACCATGGCACATTGGCATTCGCCC
>CALKVB010000223.1 GCA_937996605.1 uncultured Oxalobacteraceae bacterium
GTAAAATTTGTAAAAAGAAGACTGTTTATAAATACAGGCCACGCCGAACTCTTCTAATTTTTCATCCATCATCGCAGCACAATGAGCAGGGCTTTTCTGCCAAGCGTTGATGGCGCCCTCAACGTTCGTTTGTCCAGCCGCTATATTTTCGGACACACGAGAAAAAGCATATCCAGTTTGCCGCACACGATTCCACAACTCGCGAGAATCAATACTGACATGCGAAATCAAGTTCGCACGCGCCATCTCAACCGAATGATGATATGAAGCATTCTGTAATTTGAGATTCCAACGCAATGGGGCGACTGCTGGATAGGAGGTAGACCCACAAGTACGTGCTTGCGAGCGCCAAGCATTCACTCGCCTTAGGACTTCCTCCTCAATTCCCGCCGAACCATTGAGCCCACAACTGGCATTACTAAGACCGGGTTCAGGTATCAATTTTCGAACATCTTCGTCTTTCGGAAAATCGATCGGTTGCGCTAACACCGCAGCGGGAACATCGCCTGCCACTAAATTTGACGGTGACAGGGGTGACGTCTCTGATTGGGGAATCGAACAGCCGCTCAAAATGAAAGCCGCATACCACAGCGAGGATATTCGAGAAACCTGCGCGCGCAACTTCATCAGCGTTACCCTCCCTTTACCCGAATCAAGATTTCGCCTGCCGGAACTTCTTCAATCCAGCCATCGCTTGATGTCGAATCTTATTTTTTACTAGCCCACTCCACCCCAAAAGTAGCCCTTTAAAGCCCAAGGCCTGACGACTCCATTTCCATAAGTCGAAATGATCGCAATGTTGGATGACTTTACCGTCTTTAAACACAAAGCTAGCTTGAATATCGTTGACGATAGTTCTCCCTGTTTGCGAAAACACATAAGTAGCCACCCAATGTGCACTGCCACTTTGATCATTTGCTTCTACGCTATCGAACTGTAAGGAAAAGTCCTTTGCTCGGCTACACAACATACGCCACATATCGCCCGCTTGATCACCATTTAAATCAGTAAATACGGGATCGGAAAAATGAATCGAACTTGCATAACAGGCGCACATCGTCTCTGCATCTAGACGCTGAAAAGCCTGATAAAACTGCGTAATCAATTGCACGTTGGGGTGAAGATTATTCATAAATTTCGATTCATTTACCGTTGTAAAAAATGTCTTAAATCGTAAGTCAGATACCCTAAATACGGCCGAAAAAACTAATGCGCACTCGCCGACGCACTCGCAGACGCACTCGCGGATTCATCTGCCGAAGCCGCTTCAGAAGCTGCAGAACGATGCGAAGGCGCAATCAAAGGCTTTATTTCTTCGATCTTATTCTCACGCATATAGTCGTTCATTTCTTTCCAACCTGCGTACACTGCGGCGCGTCCCGCATCGGGATTAAGCGCATAACAGTCTTCTATACCCCGTCCAGCGTGGCGGCAAGCGCTGCCCGTCGCTTTCGCTTCGGCTTCTTTGATGGCCGCATCACGTGCAGGATCAGGGATGCCTAGACGATCGCAGCCTGCTACGCCAAAACTCAAACTCACCATAACAACTAAGATAGAAATTCGCATCATATTTCACCCGCCTATCGCGTTTAATCGTCTAAGCTGCATGTAAAAACAGCCAAGTGCCCTTATTTCCTCTCAGTGTAAAACAAAAATGTCATTTCAAATTGAAGAAAAGACCTTCAAAGCGATTCAAATCTTAATACAACAAAAAACTCAATGTGTCACTTTTGGCAATCTTGGTCAACCCAAGATCACCCAAATCGTTATGGACAAACCTGCGGTGGCGGCTAGAAACACGGAACAAGGATATAATCCGCGTCCTTAGTTTTAGCTTCGACATCACACACAAACAGCGCTGCTACTGCATTTATCTAATCTGCGCAGCACATTATTTTTATCACCCGCTCTATAAGGAAACCTGAACATGTCATCGTTCACTACCCATCCATATTCTTCTCGCCTCATTAAAATCGCGCTCTGTTGCTTTGGACTGGCTGCTGGCGCCTCAATCCAGGCGCAAGTTTTGCAAGACAACCAATGGCATGGCGGCATTTCTGTTGGTGGCTCTTACGCTTCGAGTAATACATCCTCTCAGACGTTTACCGTCAATGCTAACGGTAGCAAGGCAACCAAAGAAGACAAACTTGGGCTCTACACTCTTATCAACTATGGCAGCAATAAGGTCAATAATATCAAGACCAATACGGCACAGTTATTCCGCCTTGGCGGACGCTATGACTATAATTTGTCCGAAAATAGTTTCTTCTTTGGTGGTAGCGAAGCGGAGACGAATAAAATCCAAAATATTGATTCCCGCTACTCTGTGAATGCAGGTGCTGGTTATAAAGCTATTAAAACCGCAGAAACGAGTTTTGATCTTTTCACCGGTATTGGCTACTCGAAAACTGAATTTGGCGTAACTATTCCACCATCAGCCAGCAGCAAGAAGGGTGTGGAATTTTTATTAGGCGAAGAATCAAACCACAAGCTCAGCCCGACTTCAAGCGTCAAACAACGTTGGGTAATCTATCCAGGTACTTCGGAAATTGGGACTCGAAGCACACTCGATGTTAACTTAGCGACCGTGGTGGCCAATGGTTGGACCTTAAACGCAGGCGCAGCATTCAACTACACCAGCAAACCTAGTGCGAACTTTAAGAAGACTACGAGCTTGATCACCTTCGGCTTTGGCTATAAATACTAATCGATCTTTCACGCAAAAAAGCCGCACCATGATCCGTCATGGTGCGGCTTTTTCATTGAGTACAACTAAACAATCTAGCTTTGCAAAGACATCAGACTTGCGTTCCCACCAGCAGCTGTCGTATTCACACACAAAGCACGTTCCGCTAACAAGCGCCATAACGGAATTTCAGACTTAGCATCGGTTTCAGCAACACAAATAATTGCACCATTTTGTTGAGCCAAAGACAGCTTGTAGTCATTGGCCACATCACGGGCCAACAAAGCAAATTGCACCTCATCAGCTTTACCAATACTAATCGCCTCCTGTACCAGTTTTGGTAAGTTCGATGGCAATAGGCCCTTATTTTTATCCTCAATAACAACCGTATTCCCTGTAGCGAGTGCTGCAGCGATCTGATTGAGCAGGCTAGCAACATCGTTCGCTGCACAGAACACACGACCGCGCGAAGAGAAGGCTAAGGTGTTAGTTTCACCTGTTGGGCCAGGCAATAACATCGTCATCTTGTATGGGTTCTGGCGTGCATATTGTTCTGCCAGTGCGGCCACCTCTGCATGTCCCTCAGCTTTCGCCCACACTGTCAATGCACCCAGTGCAGCTGGGGCTTGTTTCTCATAAACCGTATTACCAGAGAAGCTGATCACAGGGTTCTTTTGCAGACGTTTTAAATACAGTGGGCCACCGGCCTTCGGACCTGTTCCAGACTTGCCTTCACCACCAAATGGTTGCACGCCGACCACCGCACCAACGATATTACGATTGACGTAGATGTTACCAACATGCGCACGTTGTGTGATGTAATTAATAGTTTCATCGATACGGGAATGTACTCCGAGTGTCAAACCAAAACCTGTCGCATTGATGGCATCAATCAAAGCCGGCAATTGGTCGCGGTGATAACGCAATACATGCAAAACCGGGCCGAATACTTCTTTCGTCAACTCTGATAACGAGGCAATTTCCATCACAGTAGGCGCAACGAAGGTGCCGTTTTTGCAGTGTTCTGGCAATTCCAAACTGTAGAAAGACTTCGCTTTGGTGCGCATTTTATCGATATGATCTTGCAGATTTTTCTGAGCTTCTGCATCGATTACTGGACCGATATCAGTTGCCAATCGATCTGGAATACCGACGCGCAGCTCTTGCATCGCGCCGCGCAACATTTCTAATGTTTTATCGGCGATATCTTCTTGCAAGCATAGTACACGCAATGCAGAACAACGCTGACCTGCGCTATCAAATGCTGAAGTCAAGACATCGTTCACCACTTGTTCTGGCAAAGCGCTACTGTCAACGATCATCGCATTCTGACCACCTGTTTCAGCGATCAATGGAATGTCCGCGCCCTCAGCCACAGAACGTTTTGCCAAAGTACGATTAATGATTTGTGCGACCTCTGTCGAACCTGTGAAGATTACGCCTTTGACGCGGCTGTCAGCGACCAATTGCGCTCCAACGACTTCGCCAGTGCCCGGCAAGAATTGCAAGGCACCGACGGGAATTCCTACTTCATGCATCAATTGAATTGCACGATGAGCGATCAACGGTGTTTGTTCCGCAGGTTTTGCTAAGACCACGTTACCAGCTGCCAGTGCCGCACTGACTTCACCGATAAAGATAGCCAATGGGAAGTTCCAGGGGCTAATACACACTACTGGGCCTAAGGCTTCTGTCTGTGCTTGTTGCTCAACTTGGGCTGCGTAGTAACGCAAGAAATCAACCGCTTCGCGCACTTCGGCCAAGGCATTCGGTAAAGATTTGCCGGCTTCGCGAATCGCGAGTGCC
Organism: uncultured Oxalobacteraceae bacterium; assembly: GCA_937996605.1. GTDB lineage: Bacteria > Pseudomonadota > Gammaproteobacteria > Burkholderiales > Burkholderiaceae_D > Undibacterium. Next base: position 4,493 of record CALKVB010000223.1, read on the forward strand.
ATAAAATCTAAAGTTTGTGCTTCCAACAAATCACCGGCCTTGCTCAACAATGCTGCCCGCGCAGCCGGTGTTTGACTTGCCCATGGTGCAGCGTGCGCTTGAGCTGCTGCTAAGGCTGTTTGCACATCAGCAGCATCGGCTTCGACCACATGTCCAACCACATCAGCGTGATCCGCTGGATTCAAGACAGGGCGTGCCGCATTGGCTGATACTGTGCCAGCGATTAAAGGTGTTGCATGCAAAGTTTGTTGGCTGAATGCTGAAAAATGCGCACTGATTTTTTGCAATTGCAATTCATTGCTGAAATCCATACCGGCAGAATTCTTACGTTCAGATCCGAACAAGGCCTGTGGTAAAGAGATACCCGAGTGCATCTTGCCAGCGAGTTTTTGAGCGATATGGATAGGATCTTCGATCAAGGAATCGATGGAAATTTTTTCGTCGACGATTTGATTCACGAAGGAAGAGTTCGCACCGTTTTCCAACAAACGACGAACCAAATAAGCTAACAAAGTTTGATGCGAGCCGACTGGTGCGTATATACGGCAAGGTTTGTTGAGCTTATCAGCACCGACCACTTGGTCATACAAAGTTTCGCCCATACCGTGCAAACATTGGAACTCGTAATCCGTAACTTTCGCTTCTTGTGCCCAGCTATAGATGGTAGACAAGGTCAAAGCATTATGTGTCGCAAATTGTGGATAAATGACATCGGTGACTGCCAACAATTTTTGTGCGCACATTAAGTATGAAACGTCGGTGTAGACCTTGCGGCTATACACAGGGAAACCAGGCATACCATCCACTTGCGCACGTTTGATTTCAGAATCCCAATACGCGCCTTTCACCAAGCGCACCATGAATTTGCGATTGCTACGACGTGCCAAATCGATCAAGTAATCAATCACAAATGGACAGCGTTTTTGATAAGCCTGCACCACAAAGCCAATACCTTCAAAGCCGTCTAAATCTTTATCGAAGGCTAGCGCTTCCATCAAGTCGAGAGACAATTCCAAGCGATCGGTTTCTTCAGCATCGATATTCAAACCAATGTTGTACTGCTTCGCTAACACTAACAGTTTCTTCAACAATGGCAACAATTCATTCATGGTGCGCGCACGTTGCGCGCGAGAATAACGTGGATGCAAGGCCGATAGTTTTACGGAAATACCAGGACCATCTTTAATACCGCGGCCATTTGATGCTTTACCAATCGCATGGATCGCGGTCTCATATGCTTTGTAGTAAAACGCGGCATCATGCATCGTCAACGCAGCTTCACCAAGCATATCGTAGGAATAACGATAACCACGTGCTTCATTGTCTTGGCTATTCTTGAGCGCTTCGTCGATGGTTTGGCCCGTGACGAATTGATTACCGAGCATACGCATCGCCAAATCAACGCCTTTACGAATCAAAGGCTCTCCGCCTTTTGCGATCAAGCGGGTTAAGGCAGAGCCCAAACCTTGATCACTATTCGTGCTCACCAATTTACCAGTGACCAGCAAACCCCAAGTCGCGGCATTCACGAACAAAGAAGGAGATTCGCCCAAATGTTTGCGCCAGTCGCCCTTACTGATCTTGTCAGCGATCAAACGATCTTTAGTGGAGGCGTCGGGAATGCGCAACAAGGCTTCCGCCAAACACATCAAGGCCACACCTTCTTCAGAAGACAAAGAAAACTCATGCATCAAAGCGTCAACCCCTGAAGCTCGGGTTCTTTGCTGGCGAACAGAGCTCACCAATTTACGCGCTAACTCTTGGATGTTTGATGCCGCTGTTGGCACGTCTTTGATATTGGCGAGTAGCCATTGCACTGCTTCGGCTTCATCGCGACGATAAGCTTCGGTAATAGCATTACGTAAAGCGCTTGGATTCGCTAGCAGTTCTTGCTGCAAAGCACTGAATGGGGCGGAGTTGGTTGGGGTGGTCATAGGTATGGTTTATTATAATTTTGCCCAAACGGGCATAAACAGATTAATGTTCAATTGTATAGAGGATTGACGAGGATTAATTCTGGAAATTCCAAGGTATATCGAAATATTCTATTTTGTGCGACAATAAGACCAAATTTTATTAAAAACTACCTACACTGCCTTCTTATGCTAGACAAAATCAGTAAAAGAATCCTGGCCGAATTACAAAATGACGGTCGTATCAGTAATGTAGAACTTGCCACGCGCGTCAATCTGTCTCCAGCAGCCTGCTTGGAACGTGTACGCAAGCTGCAAGAATCAGACTACATTTTAGGCTATACAGCCCAACTAAATCCACATCTGCTTGATGTCGCCTTGCTGGTATTTATCGAAGTGGTATTGGATCGTACCACGCCAGACGTATTTGACGCCTTCAAGCGCGGGGTACAAGCGATTCCAGAGGTATTGGAATGCCACATGGTGGCAGGTGGCTTCGATTATCTGGTCAAAGCCCGGGTCAAAGATATGAATGCGTATCGCGACTTCCTCGGCAAGTCTCTGCTGCAGCTCAGTGGGGTGCGTGAAACTCACACTTATGCAGTGATGGAAGAGATCGGAAGAGCACACGTCTGAACT
>CALKVB010000224.1 GCA_937996605.1 uncultured Oxalobacteraceae bacterium
AGCATCAATGCCATCATCGATGTAGGTAAAAGCACGTTTTTGAGCACCCCCATCGACTAGGGAAATATTTTCGCCACGAACAATGTGACCAAAGAACTGCGTCACAACGCGTGAGCTACCTTCCTTTGGTGTATGGATAGAGTCTAAACCTGCACCAATCCAATTGAACGGACGGAATAGGGTGAAATTCAAACCTTCCATGCCATAACCCCAAATTACACGGTCCATCAATTGCTTTGCGCAAGAATAGATCCAACGTGGTTTATTGATCGGGCCGCAAATTAATTCAGAATTTTCAGGATCGAACTCTTCATCATGGCACATACCGTACACTTCAGAAGTCGAAGGGAATACCAAGTGTTTGCCATATTTTGCAGCGGAACGAACGATCGGTAAATTTGCTTCAAAATCGAGTTCAAATACGCGCAATGGTTGTTTGACGTAGGTCGATGGCGTGGCGATCGCTACCAATGGCAAGATCACATCGCACTTCTTAACGTGGTATTCAACCCATTCCTTGTTGATTGTAATATCGCCTTCAAAGAAGTGCATACGCGGATGGTTGATCAGATCGCCCAAGCGCTCTGTTTGCATATCCATGCCATATACTTCCCAATCCGTGGTTTCGAGAATGCGTTTAGAAAGGTGATGACCGATAAAACCATTCACGCCAAGGATAAGGACTTTTTTCATAGTAATTTCTCTTTAAATAGCTTTTGAAATAGTGGATACCGAGTTGAGTTCGACGGTCGATACGTCGAAACTGCTTCTGGGTCTACGAGAAGTAATGCTTTACTTCGTCAATGTTCAATGTTTTGCCATTGTGTTGCAGGCCTAAAACTTTAATTGCCCTGCCGTCACCACAAACACCAAAAATGACATTATCCACTACAGATATGCCTTGGGGCAAATTTAAAGCGATTTCTGCTGCATTTTGACTTGTAAAGCGTGCTTTTTCGATAATAAAACGTTCGCCTCCGTGATCAAAAAAGGCTCCCGGGTAAGGTGGCGCGACTGCTCGGTGTAGATTGTAGACGTCTTGTGCTGGTTTGCTCCAATCGATGCGCCCATCCTCGGGCTTACGTCCACCAAAATAGCTTCCTTGACTTAAATTATTGTGAATTTTGCTTGGCTTACCGACTAAAATACCTGGCAATGTCGCAGCTAAAACTTGTTCGGAAGCTACTGTCAATTTACTGAAAACTTCAAAGGCAGTGTCGTCCGGTAGTATAGGAACAGAGACTTGTCCGATGATGTCACCAGCATCTGGCTTAACTGTCATTTCGTGTAGCGTTGCGCCCGTTTCGGTCTCACCGTGCAGTACGGCCCAATTCACTGGTACGCGACCACGATATTTGGGGAGCAGAGAGCCGTGTAAGTTATAGGCACCAGAGCTCGGGATTTTTAAGATTTCTTCGCACAACATGTTGCGATAATAAAAGCTAAAAATAAAGTCAGGCTCATGGCTTTTTAGTTCTGCAATGAATTCCGGTAAATTCGGATTGCTGGGAACAACTCGTTTAATGCCTCGCTCAGCACATAATTCAGCGACAGACTCAAACCAAATAGTTTCACTCGGACTGTCTTCGTGACTGACGACAAGTTTAACTTCAACTCCATTAGCGAGTAAGGACTTAATCCCGCGCACGCCAACACTGTGATAGGCGAACACGATAGCAGTTGGCTTATTCATCGTTAGCTTTATTTACGGGTGCTTGTTCAAGAATGGTTTGCACCACAAAGCGCGGACGTCCTTGCACTTGTTGATAGATACGGCCAACGTACTCGCCCAGCAGGCCGATACCAAATAAAATCACTCCCATCATGAAGAATGCGATAGCAAACAGAGTGAACAAACCTTCTGCCTCTGCGCCAAGGAAGAAGCGACGAATCAACAACAAAACGACAAGGGCGCCTGAGAAACCAGAAATTGCCATGCCTAGCATAGAGAAAATCTGCAAAGGCATAATCGAAAAACCCGTCATTAAATCAAAATTCAGACGAATTAAGCTGTAAAAGGAATATTTTGATTCGCCTGCAGTTCTTTCTTCATGTTCAACCACGATTTCCGTCGGTTTGCGAGCGAAGGTGTAGGCTAAGGCAGGAACAAAAGTGTTAACTTCGCTGCACTGATTGATCAGGTTAATGACATTGCGGCCATAGGCGCGCAGCATATTGCCTTGATCAGTAATTTTGATACGTGTGATCTTTTCGCGAACGCGATTCATTGCTTTCGAAAGGTAGGTACGCCACGCCGCATCCTGACGTTTGCGGCGAATAGAACCTACATAGTCATAGCCTTCGCGCATCTTATCGACAAGCGCACCGATCTCTTCAGGTGGATTTTGTAAATCCGCATCTAAGGTAACGACGATGTCTCCGCGGGTCGCCTGAAAGCCTGCGAGGATTGCCATGTGTTGGCCATAGTTACCGTTAAACAGCACGACTCGCGTCACGTCTGGTCGAGCACGGTATTGGTCTGCGAGAATTTCAGCTGAACGATCGCGACTGCCGTCATTGACGAACACAATTTCATAGCTGATACCACGTGCAGCAAGCACATCGAGAGCGGGGTAAAGGCGAGCATAGAGCTTCGCCAGCCCGGCTTCCTCGTTATAAACAGGAATGACAACTGAGAGTTCTGGATGCATGTTGTAATTGATTATTTGAGCAGAAGACAGAATTTTACCGCAGAGACTACACGCTCGACATCATTTTCAGTCATGCTAGGGAATAGTGGCAGAGTCACGATCTGTTTGCCTACAC
>CALKVB010000225.1 GCA_937996605.1 uncultured Oxalobacteraceae bacterium
TGCGACAGCAACACATAAATAAACCTATTCGAGATACAGTCTAAAATAGTCTAATTGAAGCCAGCAACAAATGGCATACTGAATGGCATACCGAAGGGAGCAGAAAAAGAAAAAGCCCTTAAAAATCAAGGGCTTAACTTTTATTCTTGGCGGAAGCGGTGAGATTCGAACTCACGAAGGGCTCTCACCCTCGCTAGTTTTCAAGACTAGTGCCTTCAACCACTCGGCCACACTTCCAAGCCGCAAATTATAGCCTAAGGCGAAAAATTTAGGAAGACTTTTTGTAAAAAAAGATTAAGCCTACCTCGTAAAGACGAAGCCACTTTAAGTCGAGTAAGGAAGATTAAAACCATTTCTTAGTGCATCTGTAAACTTTTCAACATCGAGAGGTCGGGCAAATAAATAGCCTTGAATTTCATCGCATCCCATCTTACGTAAAAAATTAAACTGCTCGTTATTTTCCACGCCCTCGGCAACGACACGATGACGCATTTGTTTAGCCATACTAATAATCGCACTCGAAATAGCACAATCATCAATATCGTCTGGCACGCCTTGAACAAATGATCGATCAATTTTGACACTATCAATCGGAAATTTTTTTAGATAAGAGAGGCTAGAAAATCCGGTTCCGAAATCATCTAGCGCCAAGCGCACACCGAGTGCCGTCAATTGATTCATAATTGACACTACCGAGGTCGCATTTCGCATCAACATGCTTTCAGTGATCTCAAGTTCTATCCACGCAGACGAAAGACCATACTTTTCGAGACAGATTTGAACTCGTTCGCACAAGGTATCAGTAAACTCTTTCGCGCTTACGTTCACCGCGATCCTAAACGGTTCCAATCCACAGTCTTGCCAGCGCTTTGCCTGTTGACATGCTGCGTCTAAGACCCATGAATCAATTTGTACAATCAGATTACTTTCTTCAGCGATTGGAATAAAATCAGCCGGCGAAATAATTCCTTGTCCCGGCTTTGCCCATCGAATCAAAGCCTCCGCCCCGAGCACTTTACCAGTAATAATGTCTACTTTCGGTTGGAATAAGAGAAAGAACTCATTAAGTTCTAAGGCACGTCGCAAACTCGACTCAAGTTGCATACGACCTGAGACCAAATGATTCATTTCTGCGTCATAAAATGCGTAGTCTCCACAACTCTTTTCAAGCAGACGCTTGGCGCGAAACATCGCAATATCTGCTTTCTGCAAAAGGTCTTCTGCATCCAATCCGTCTTGCGGGAACAGACTAATCCCGATACTGGCGCCAAGTTTTAGCTCGTGCTGATCGATATAAAAAGTCTGATCAAGGCAACCGAGCAATTTCTGTGCAACCAGTCCAACATCGAAATGCTGTTTAACATCGACTACCGCTACCGCAAACTCGTCACCGCCCAATCGAGCAAATACATCATTTTCACGAATCACTGCGCGAAAACGTGATGCAACTTGTTTCAATAATTCATCACCGACCGCGTGTCCAAGTGCTTCATTTATTGGCTTAAACCGATTTAAATCTATAAACAGAACACCCCCACCGTTTTCTGATCGCAATGATCTTTGTATGGCGGCATCAACTAATTTTTTAAACAGTGTACGATTTGGGAAATCGGTTAAAGCATCGTAATAAGCAAGATGATTAATCTTTTCTTCGGCACACTTGCGTTGGGTGATATCGCTTATATATCCCAACAATCCTATCGCGTTTCCAAACTCATCAAATAAAGTGGATAGACTTAGGCTAGCCCAAAAAATATCACCATTCTTTTTTCGACGACGAACCTCCATTTCGTGCCCGCCATTACTGGAAAAAAAATCTTCCTGCGCTAAACTAATATCGTCAGCATCCTCATACAGAAACAGAATATTTTGTCCTACGGCCTCGGCAGAACTATATCCAAATAGCTTCTCCGCGCCCAAATTCCAACTCAAAATAAACCCTGCTAAATCCATCGTTATGACGGACTCTTGAATTCTATCTAAAATTTGCGAATGCAAGACTTGTGATTTCAACGCGGCCTTCAACTTTACATCCAAGTTTTCACGAGACAGCAGCAATCGCGCGGTAAGTGCAGCGATTTGATTTAACTTTTGCAAATCTGATTCATTGATTGTTCGTCCTTTTGATGCCAATAAATAGCAATCCTCCGCTGTGACAGGGCTGACGGCAACTTGATCGGGAATCGTAGCTGGAAGCCGCGTATAGGAGACATCAAGACCGTCGAAAAGTGAGGCAACTACATTTTCGATATGCGAATCAAGCACATTCGATTCACTGCAGAGTATCAACTCACTGAGATCAACGCCAATCTGAACTTTAGATACCGCACTCTCTCGGGGTGACATCACATATCCTGACAGACTTGATTGACCCAAGCATAGGCATAAACCAAATTCTCATAGTAGGTGCCGGCATCAATTGATTGTGAATTGAGTTCAGCCACCAACCTATCGCTTTCAGGTCGATCAGCAAGCTCTACGATTGAAAGCAATCTACCGAGCTCTCCGTCACGATCAATCAAAGCATCGACGATCGACTCTGGCAGGCTTAGCGGCTTTAAAATTTCCCACAGCGAGGTACCAAATAAAAGATCAAGCAAAGAAAACATTCCAACCATGAAGGCACCATCTTGCTCATCACGACTACCGCCACGCTGGCGACAATACGCCTCCATTGAACTCGCACGAAAAGCTGCGCGTAACATGAGTGGGTTTAGACTGCTGCCATGATCACCTTGACGTGCATATAAGAGCAACTGTAACCAGCGTTGCAACTGTCGCCTGCCAAGCAAATTAATCGCTTGAACAAAACTCGATACTTTCACTGTCTGTGCAAAGGCGGCAGAACTAACAATTTTAAACAACATAGATCGGAAGAGCGTCGTGT
>CALKVB010000226.1 GCA_937996605.1 uncultured Oxalobacteraceae bacterium
GTTAAAACATGCGCCTAAGATTTATAAAGAAACCTGCCTCATTGACTGGCATACATCTGCACTTGAAATACATAACCTGATTCGTGGCCTGTCACCTTACCCGTCTGCATTCACTCATTTAGACGGAAAAGTATTGAAAATATTTGCTGCACGAATTAGTCCAATAAACTCAAGAGAAGCGGTCGACAGTGGACTGTTGTCTATGGACCTTTCAACTGATAACAAAACTTACTTTTCTATAAAATGCTTCGATGGCTGGCTGGATATTTTGGAGTTACAACTGGAAGGTAAAAAGAGAATGAAGGTGGATGAGTTTTTAAGAGGACATAAATTTTAAAGTTTAACTTAGCGTAAAGTATAGTCTATGTTCAATAGCACATTTCTTTTAAGATTATCCGTATCCGTTATATTATTAGTTCATAGTATTGCAGGTATGTTCAACAACGGCATTAATGATTTCGGGAACCTGTTTTTAAATCAAATCGGTTTTGCGCCACTTGGAGTGCCGATTGCTTGGGCAATAAAATTATCTCATCTCGCTGCCGCGATTTGTTTGTTATCACAGAAATTTATAAAACAGGCATGCATCATCACCATATTTGTTCTTATAATGGGAATTGTCTTAGTGCATTTTAAAGAAGGATGGTTTGTAGTAGGCGGAGGTAGAAATGGTGTAGAATTTAATTTCTTACTGATATTCGTCTTGCTTGCTATCATGTTTCCTAATGGTTGGAAGGCAATGGGGTACTACGCAAAAATGCTGATCTGGATTGGCTTGTGGCCTGTCGCATTTGCGCTATTGCATTATATGATGACTTTTTTTGGAAGTTTAGCAGGGGCAAAAGCAGCAACTTTGGCGGCAGGGGGTGTGGGGGCTTACACATTAGAAACCCAATTAGGGCTTCAAGAAGTTTTTAATAAATACGAAGCCATTGCTGGTTATATTATGACTATGTTGCCAATGGTCACTTATGTCATGGTGTCTCAGGGTGGGGCTATGATGGCTGGAATGCTTGGGCGTGTTCTTGATGGTTATGCGGCTCCTGCTGCTAGTGCTAGCATGGAAGCCTCCGCTGGTAATTTCAATATTGGAAACACCAACTTTCAAAATCAATCTGCCTTTCAACACATGAGCGCACCCACTCAAACGGCTGGTTACTATCAAAATCAAGATGGCGGTTTCACGACGACGACCTCTCAATATGGCTCTGTTTACAATCAAAATGTTTCGTCATTGGGCGTGTCTGTCAGCTCTCAAAAAGCCTTTGAACAAGCGACTAGCCAAGCGGTTGAGCAAGCAGCTCGGACAGATAGACGGCGCCGTGCTCGCGCAAGACTGCGTGAAGCCGATCCACCGTCGCGTCAGGACAAGGGGGCGTGGCGGGATGGAAATAGTCTGCAAGATGCAGAAGGTTCTCGACGCGCTTGCGCGGGATAGCTCTGTCGCTGTAGATGCGGTAGCGAATACCCAGCTCCGCCAATTGACGCTCGATCTGTGGGCTGTGCCACAGCCCATCACTGCCCCTTTGATAACGGTAGGGAAAACGTTGCGCCAGGCGTTCGAGCTTGTCCTGTGATTTCCACTCTTCGAGCGTGATGGCGTCCTGACGGATCACCAAAAAGTCTGGGAAGTGCTGGATCGAACGGATTTCACCGGTAACATCGTCAATCAGCTCGAGCTTGAGCTCGCAGGGCTGGGCGTAGTACTCCAGCACCGCCGAGTCGTACTCATGATTGATGGCTGCCGCAAATTCAATGTGTCGGCTTTCCGTGCGGATTTCCCGGCCCATCTTTCGGCTTGCCAGCAATGTGATGACATTCCCACCGCGCGATTGCACTTCGCGCACGGGGGCACATGCACGTGCACGCTCGATCATGGTCCGCCCTGGTTGAGGGGTACCGATCCGATCAAAGAGATCGGTCAGCTCAAACTTAGTGAGCATGTCGACCTCCCATATTCAACAGGCAATGCCGCTGCTTACGCTCAGTACTGCGTTGTCTCAGGTTGCTTTCCAGCTGAAGCTGGCGGTGTTCGTTCTCGATCATGAGTAAGACGTGGACCCGACATTCATATCCACAAGGGGACAATTCGAATTTATTAATTTGATGGTTTTTTGAAACCCTTGTATGAAACAAGAGCCTCTACAACGTCGATTTTTGGAAATAGTCAGCTGGCGTTTTGGCACCGTCGGGAACATGCTCGTTGCACACCGTTGTCCACCAACCCGCATGAATCCACAGCTTTGCTGGGTGGCCACAGATTTCGCACATCGAGGTCGAGCGGTTCTGCGCCGCGTCAATCAGTGCATGGATAAGTTGCTGGCGCTTGGAATCGGGGTCGGTGCTATAGATGTAAAAAGCCAAACTGGCAAATTTTTCTTTGACCTGAACGATCTTGTAGTGCGCCTCGGAGAACCCTACGGCAGTCAACTTCTGCATCAGCCGTTTGATCAATGGCAGCCATCCGGCCCTCAGTTCTAGGCCCGGCAACATCGGAAATTGGGCTCTCAGACCTTTGCGATCCAGACTTTCGAGGGGGATGTCGGCAAACTCTGCATGCAGATCCTGTGCGTCAGGAGGCAGGTGCGAGTCGCAATAAACGCTCCATTGGTCTGTCACGAAGACCGCATTCCCGTGCTGACCGCATGTCATGCACGATTGACTTGCCATATGGCTGTAGTTGCAGATGACCGTGTAGACGCTATCGTGCAGTTCCTTATCAGCATTGCGCAGACACTCCGAGTTGGTGAAAACATGCATGTACTGATCGACTCGAAAAACCTTCTCGATCCGGTACTCCGGCGGCAACCCGAGGCTTGCCAGCTCATTTGCCATCGCCAGATCGGAAGAGCACACGTCTGAACTCCAGTCACCTTGTACTATCTC
>CALKVB010000227.1 GCA_937996605.1 uncultured Oxalobacteraceae bacterium
AGGTTCTCTACACGCAAACCCAACAAATCTACCCAATAGAATTCACCATCAGGTAAAGCGGGGAACAATGCACGCGAAACTTTCACCACGGTACCCTTAAGGGCTTCCGCAGCATTTCGATCATCAACTTCACCCAAACGCGCGACGATATCTTCACCATGAACTTTAGAACTCAGGCGTTTAACTTCGCGCTGCCCTGCATTGTTCGGTGCTTCCAGCCAAAAAACTGGGGCATCTAATAAAGCATCGGCATTCGATGAATAAGGACGAATTTTCACCCACCCTTGAAGACCAAATGCTCCTGAGATGTGGCCAACAAGGACCAAATCTTCAGGAGCAGATTGTATTGCGCTTTGTGCTACAGCCACTTGCTTACTTTCTCGCCCAGCATATTCACTAGGCAGTACTGAATCGTGAAATTCAGGCAAAAATCAAACAATTAAGCTGCTTTATTAGCTGTCGCAACCAAACGAGCAACTGCTGGCGACAATTGTGCGCCTACGCCTTGCCAGTAAGCCAAACGATCTGCAGCGATGCGAACTTCTTCAGCATTGCCAGTAGCGATTGGATTGTAGAAACCGATACGTTCGATGAAACGACCATCACGACGATTGCGTGAATCAGTTGCAACGATATTGTAGAAAGGGCGCTTTTTTGCACCACCACGAGCTAAACGAATAACGACCATAATATTTCCAAAAAATTGTCAAAGGACGGAAAAAGCCGCAAATTATAACGTGCAAAACCCGTTTCTTGCAAGGCTTATTGTTGGTTTCGAACTGAGACCAACGGTGAAAGAGGCCGTATTTTACGCTAAATCAGCGCATTTTTCCTGCATAACTTGGCTCCGAATGCGCAATCGCACTCTACCCTCTTGCAAAATCAGCTAGAATCAGCGCTTCCTTTAGCATTGATAGAGACAGAATCACCATGAGCAGCAAACATAAAAACAAGACCCTTGCCACTTTTTTAAGCTTTAGCCTAGGCAGCATCGGTGCGCATCGCTTTTATCTCTACGGCAAGAGCGACCCTATCGCTTGGTTACACGCACTCAGCTTGCCGCTATCCGTCCTGTTATCGAAACTGTATTTTAATCTTAATGAATTTGTGACTTATGGCCCTTGGTTGATTTCGCTTTTAGTCGCGCTCTTCATGACCCTAATTTTAGGCCTCAAGTCGGACGAGAAATGGGACGCGAAATTCAATGCTGGCTCAGATCAGAAGAGTGACTCTAGCTGGCTTTTAGCTTTGATTTTGGTTTTTGCTGTCGGCTCTGGCGCAATCGTCTTAATCGGCATGATGGCGCGGGCATTTGATTTGCTCTATACCGGTGGGGCATATGGATGATTGGCATTTAAATTGACAATCGTTTTGCGCCCAGCATCCGCGCAACAAAAAAGCCCGAATCGCTTCGGGCTTTTTCATTACAGCTAAACCAAATTTCAAAACATCAGAACTGATCAACGGACAATGCCAACACACCAGCCGCGCCTTCAACGATGGAGGAACGCAAACCAAACGAGGTCGTCAGGATATGATCTGCGAAGAAACGCGCTGTCGCCATCTTAGTTTGATTGAAAGAGCTATCACCCTCGCCTGCTGCATTCAATTTTTCTGCGATCAATGCCGCACGCCCTAACTGCCAACCACCCAATACAACACCTGCCAATTTCAAGTAAGGTACGCTACCTGAGAATACGGCTTTAATGTCTGACTTGAAGTTGGCGACCACGAAATTGACCACATCTTCCAAAGCCGTTGCGCCGAGCGCCAATTGTTTAGCAATCGCTTGCAAATCTGCATTACTGCTCGCAGCCAATTCCGCTTGCGTTGCACGAACTTGAGCGATGAAATGTTTCGCTACAGCACCAGCATCACGCGATGTTTTACGACCGACCAAATCATTTGCCTGAATTGCTGTCGTACCTTCATAGATCGTCAAAATTTGCGCATCGCGATAGTATTGTGCTGCGCCTGTTTCTTCGATGAAGCCCATACCGCCATGCACTTGCACGCCAGTGGATGTCACATTCAAAGACATCTCGGTCGACCAACCTTTAACGATAGGTACCAAGAACTCATAAGCAGCTTGATTTTGTTTGCGTACCGCTTCGTCGGCGGCGTGGTGCGCTTTGTCGCTCATCGCTGCAGCCACGTAAGCCAAGGCACGTGCACCTTCGATTTGTGCGCGCATGGACATCAACATACGACGAACATCTGGATGATTAATAATTGCTACAGGGCCTGGAGAGCCAGCCAAATCGCGCGACTGCACACGGTCTTTGGCATAGGACACTGCCTTTTGATAAGCACGCTCTGCCACCGCGATACCTTGCATGCCAACGCCAAAGCGCGCAGCATTCATCATGATGAACATGTATTCGAGGCCGCGATTTTCTTCACCTACTAGTGTACCAATCGCACCACCATTGTCACCAAATTGCAATACGCAAGTTGGACTAGCTTTGATACCGAGTTTATGTTCGATAGACACACAGTGTGCATCATTGCGTGCACCTAAGCTGCCATCAGCATTCACCAAGAATTTCGGCACGATAAACAGTGAAATACCTTTGACGCCTTCTGGCGCATCAGGTGTACGCGCCAAGACCAAGTGCACGATATTTTCCGCCATATCGTGTTCACCATAAGTGATGAAAATTTTGGTGCCAAACACTTTGTAGGTGCCATCTGGCAAAGGCTCAGCGCGGGTACGCACGGCAGCCAAATCAGAGCCTGCTTGTGGCTCAGTCAAGTTCATCGTACCTGTCCACTTACCTGAGACCAAATTTTCGAGGTAAGTCGCTTTGTCGGCATCGCTTCCTGCAGTCAACAAGGCTTCGATCGCGCCATCACTTAGCAGTGGGCACAAGGCAAAAGACAAGTTCGCCGCATGTAGCATTTCGATACAAGGTGTAGCCACCAATTTTGGCAGACCTTGACCACCAAATTCAGTCGGGTGCTGCACACCTTGCCAGCCGGCTTCCGCAAACATCTTGAAGGCTTCTTTGAAACCTTTCGTGGTGAATACTTGACCATCTTTCCAATAGCTTGGCTCTTGGTCACCAGCCCAGTTCAATGGCGCGATGACTTCACTGGTAAAACGTGCGTTTTCTTCGAGCACCGCTTCTACAGTTTCTGGCGTTGCGTCTTCGCAGCCAGGCAAGGCATTCACTTCGTTCAGGCCAGCTAATTCGTTCATCACGAACAGCATGTCTTTAATTGGCGCTACATAACTCATACAGTCTCCCAATATCTCAATTCATTCTTTTGCTCAGATAAGCTCAGATAAGCTCAGATAACCAAAGGGCGCAGAGAATTCTGATGATTTCTCTACGCCCTCTACGATCGATGATTCTCGTCAATCGACAATCACAATATCAATGTGTAGCTAGCGCTTAGCCTAACTCTGTCACCAACTGTGGCACGATCTCAAACAAATCACCAACGATACCGTAATCTGCTACAGAGAAAATCGGTGCTTCTGGATCTTTGTTAATCGCTACGATGGTTTTCGAATCTTTCATACCGGCCAGATGCTGGATCGCGCCAGAGATACCTACCGCGATGTACAAAGTTGGTGCAACGATTTTACCTGTTT
>CALKVB010000228.1 GCA_937996605.1 uncultured Oxalobacteraceae bacterium
CTAGCTTTCTCAGTTTTGGCAAGAATTATTTTTCAAATTCCTGTTCAAACTAAAATTGCTTTGTCTCGACTTGGTGGAGGTAAGCGGAATCGAACCGCTGACCTCTTGCATGCCATGCAAGCGCTCTACCAACTGAGCTATACCCCCGCTCGAAACAGAAGCGAGAGTATAACAAGCTTACTCAATGCTTGTAAAGCAAATTGCCCGGCACTCAGCCAAGACAAACCTCATCGAACCGCAATCACCAACTTAAGCTTTGGCCAAACGACTCAACACGACTTCACGTCCAAACAATTCAATCACCGCATCAATCGATGGCGTTTGCAATTGTCCAGTGAGGAGCAAACGCAAAGGCATCGCTAATTGCGGCATTTTCAATCCGTGCTTGGCGAGCACTTCTTTCATCGTCGCAGAAATCGCAGCCTTATTCCATTCGACGGTTGCGCACGCCGTTGTGAACTCTTGCAGGGCAGGCTTAATAGCGTCGGTAATATGCTGCGCGACTAAGGCAACATCCGCCGCGGGCTCACGATAGAACAACATCGCAGATTGCGCCAATTCAACCGTGGTGTTCGCACGCTCTTTCAATAAAGCGATCACAGCAGCGAGATCAGGGCCAATTGCCAAATCAGCGCCTAATTTAGCAAGATCTACTTTGACCAGCTCGGCCAAACGTTGGTTATCGGCTGCTTTAATATAGTGATTGTTCAACCAAGCCAATTTTTCCGGGTTGAATTGGGCTGCAGAGCTAGAAAGATGCGTCAAATCAAACCAACTAATCATCTGCTCCATGCTGAAAACTTCGTCGTCACCATGACTCCAACCAAGGCGTGCGAGGTAATTCAATAATGCTTCAGGCAAGTAGCCTTTATCGAGATAGTCCATAACGCTAACAGCGTCACGACGTTTCGACAGCTTCTGACCGTCCGTACCAAGAATCATCGGTACGTGTCCATAAAATGGCAAAGGTGCGCCTAATGCATTCAAAATATTGATTTGCCGAGGGGTGTTATTCACATGATCATCACCACGGATCACGTGAGTGATTTGCATATCACTATCATCTACAGCGACGCAGAAGTTGTAGGTTGGCGTGCCATCTGGACGAGCAATAACTAGATCATCGAGTTCACGATTAGAAATCGTGATCGTGCCTTTCACCACGTCGTTCCAAGTTACCTCACCATCGAGCGGATTTTTAAAGCGAATCACTGGCTTGCGATCAGCAGGAATAGCAGGCAAAGTTTTGCCCGGTTCTGGACGCCAAGTTCCATCATAGCGAGGCTTTTCACCTGCAGCGCGCTGACGTTCACGCATCGCTTCCACTTCTTCTGGTGAGCAGTAACAATGATAAGCAGTACTATCCGCGAGCATCTTTGCCAAGACTTCACGATAACGATCCATACGCTTCATTTGATAGTAAGGACCTTCATCATGCTGCAGGTTCAACCAACTCATGCCATCCAAAATAGCTTGTACAGCCTCTGGTGTAGAACGTTCCAAATCAGTATCTTCAATGCGCAACACGAATGTGCCGCCAAAATGACGGGCAAAAGCCCAACTAAACAAGGCTGTACGAGCACCTCCAACATGCAAATAGCCAGTAGGGCTAGGCGCAAAGCGTGTACGGACAGGCGTTGTAGGTGTAGGTAAATGAGAAGCGGTCATCGATGCATGGCGATTGTCGTTCTGACACAAGTCTAAAGACGACAGAATCGCGAAATAGTGAAAACCACTATTTTACCTTTTTACGAGGGACTCGGATACTGAGCACTAGCGGTTTGGGGCGCGACATCCACATGTAACCGCTCTACTTGGCTCAACAATAAAAAATGATTACCAGAACAGCGAGAAAATAAGCTCATGCCCAACTGTTGTGCCAATTGCAAGCCCATTGCAGTGGTCCCCGAGCGCGATAGCAAGATAGGGATGCCCATTTGCGCAGCTTTGATGACCATTTCCGAGGTCAAACGGCCCGTCGTATAAAAAATCTTGTCTTCACCCTGCATATTTTCTAGCCACATTTTGCCGGCGATGGCATCCACAGCATTGTGCCGCCCAACATCTTCAACAAACTGCAACAACTCCCCAGTTTTGGAAAACAAGGCGCAGGCATGCACCGAGCCTGCTTTCTTATAGATTGAAGGATGACGTCGAATTGTATCGACAATACTGACAATGACAGATTGCTTAACGCTCGCTTCCGCAGGCAATCGAATTTGTTCAATATCATCCATCAAAGACCCAAATACCGTGCCTTGACCACAGCCCGTGGTGACAATTTTCTTCGCCGTACGTTGCTCAAGTTGATCAATCCCCGAATGCGTGACCACTGCGGCAGAGCCTACCTCCCAATCGACTTGCACGGAAGCGATGTCGGTTATATTGTTCAGAAGACGTTGATTTTTCAGGTAGCCCAAGACCAGCAACTCTGGATTAGCGCCTATCGTCATGAGGGTAACGAGCTCACGCTTATCGACGTAAACGGTGAGATCACGCTCAATAGGAATATGAATGACGCTCCGACGACCAAGTTCATCTACTACCTCCACTTCTTGGGTCAATTCGACGTGGGCATGACTAAGTTGCGGTTTTGGGATCATGTTCTAGATGGAGAATCAGGCAATCAAGCTCAAGACTAATTTGAGCAATGGTAAGATGTACACACTTGATCATACCATTGCAGCAGACACTCAGTGAAATCGGCACCACTTCCCACTCGTAACGGCATCGGTCCCAGCTATATTTGGCTTCCCGAAGGCCATTGGCGGCATGCTCTACACTTTTTATGCACACAGTTTCCCGAGGTTAGCGAGCAAACCTGGCTAGCTCGTTTCGCCAAACAAGAAGTATGCACAGCCGAAGGCGACGTGCTGACGCCTCATGCACCTGTGAAGCGCGGCATGTGCCTGTACTATTATCGTGAAGTAGAAAATGAAGTCACGATTCCGTTTAAGGAAAATATTCTTTTCCAAAATAAAGATTTCCTCGTGGTCGATAAACCCCACTTTCTTCCTGTTACACCTAGCGGTAACTATCTGAAAGAGACCTTGCTGGTACGTCTTAAAAACAGCACCGGCATCGATCACTTAACTCCCTTGCATCGACTGGACCGCGAAACCGCTGGCGTCATATTACTCTCTTGCAATCCGAAAACCCGGGGACGATATCAGAGCTTATTTCAGCAAACCCGCATGGAGAAAACCTACCATGCTCTCGCCCCATTTTTACCCGAATTACAAACACCCTTTTTAAAACGAAGCAGGCTTGAGGAAAGCACGCGATTTTTCGTGATGCATGAGACCGAAGGCGAGGCTAATAGCGAGACCTTGATTTCGATTCTCGAGCGTCGGGGACAACATGCGCTTTACCAGCTGCAACCAAAGACAGGCAAAAAACATCAATTACGTGTACACCTAGCGAGTCTTGGTGCTCCGATCCTGAATGACCGTTTCTACCCAGAGGCATTTCCGGCTGGCCATGATGATTTTGAAAAACCGCTCAAATTACTCGCCAAACGCATTAGTTTCATCGACCCACATTCTCAAGAGCACTATCAATTTGAGAGCAAACAATCGCTATAAGGCCCGATTAGACGCACATCGACGCATACACAACGCACCTTGAGAAAGCTCAAAATAGTGGTGAGACGAAGTCACAGCGGTTGACAAGAACTGGCAGGCGAAGTATTATCTCGCTTCTCGGAGTGTAGCGCAGCCCGGTAGCGCACCTGGTTTGGGACCAGGGGGTCCAAGGTTCGAATCCTTGTACTCCGACCAAAATGGAAAGCCTCGTTGAGAAATCTTCGAGGCTTTTTTTGTTTTTCTGGTCAACTGAGCGATAGCATCACTATCTACTTACGCAACACAACTCGAATCGAATTTCCAATCTGCTTCATCTCATGTACTTGCCACGACATAGCCTGATTGACGTCGACTAATGCAGGCAATTCAAACATAGTCTTACCTGCACCAAGAAATTTTGGTGCCAGATACAACAATAATTCATCGACTAAGCCAGCCGCCATCAATGCACCACTGAGGCTCGCACCCGCTTCGACGTGTAGCTCATTAAGCTGCTGACGTCCCAGCTCGATCACCAATGCGTTGAGGTCAACCGCACTTCCACTTGCATTGGGTAATTCCAAAAGTTGAACCCCCTTTGCCTGCAGACGCTCTATTTTCGACTCCTGCAACCATGCTGCGTGTGCATGAACTAGCGTGGCCTCTCCTGATTGCACGACTTGCGCATGTTCTGGGGTACGAAGTTTGGAATCCACGACAATCTTGCGCGGTTGATGTATCGCTTCATGCCCTTCAAGTCTGACCGTCATTTGAGGGTCGTCAGCAAGGACGGTACCAATGCCGGTCACAATCGCATCGGCTCTGCCACGCCAACGATGTCCATCAGCGCGAGCTTCAGCATCGGTGATCCATTGACTATGCCCATTCGGCAAGGCCGTAAAGCCGTCCAAACTCGCCGCCATTTTGAGTCGCACCCAAGGTTTTCCTGTTTGCATACGACTCAAGAATCCAATATTCATTTCTCGCGCTTCCGCCGCCATTAAGCCATGTAGCACTTCAATGCCTGCGTCACGTAACATGGCAAAGCCGCGCCCTGCCACTTGCGGATTTGCATCTTCGATGGCGGCCACCACACGTGCAACACCGGCTTCAATCAAGGCATTGGCACAAGGCGGCGTGCGTCCAAAATGACTGCAAGGCTCCAGGGTCACATAGGCTGTGGCTCCACCCACATCGTTACCTTTGCTGGCGGCATCTCGCAGCGCCATCACCTCAGCATGCGCATGTCCCACTTTCTGGGTATGCCCTTGCCCAATGAGCTTACCGTCTTTAACCAGTACACAGCCGACCTTAGGATTTGGCGAAGTTTCCATCGTAGCCTTGCCTGCCTCTTGCAAGGCCAAGGCCATCATTTCTTGGTCGAATGTCGAAAAAGTCATGCTCTAGCTGAACCCAATTAGTTATTTTGCACAGTAATCGTTGGGAATTTACTGCTCATGTCTTTGGCTTTTTCTGCGACCTTGATGGCGATCTTACGTGCGATCGCCTTGTAGTTTTGCGCAATTGCTCCGTCTGGATCAGCCACCACCGTCGGTTTGCCGGAGTCAGCTTGTTCACGGATGGCCATGGTTAAAGGCAAGCCTCCCAAGAAATCAACTTGATACTCCTCGCACATCTTCTCACCACCACCTGCGCCAAAAATCGCCTCGGCATGTCCGCAGTTCGAGCAAATATGCGTACTCATGTTTTCAACAATACCCAAAATTGGGATACCGACTTTCTCAAACATCTTCAAGCCTTTGCGTGCATCGAGCAGCGCGATATCTTGCGGCGTCGTCACGATCACCGCCCCAGTCACAGGTACTTTTTGTGACAAGGTCAATTGAATATCGCCAGTACCGGGAGGCATATCGACGATCAAATAATCAAGATCACGCCAGTTGGTGAGCTCCAACAATTGCTGCAAAGCTTGAGTCACCATAGGGCCGCGCCACACCATAGGGGAATCTGGATCAATCATGAAACCGATAGAAGACACCTGCACGCCATAATTTTCAAGGGGCTCCATGGTTTTACCGTCGGCAGATTCTGGTCGTCCATCAATACCCATCATCATGGGTTGTGAAGGGCCGTAGATATCCGCATCAAGTAAGCCCACGCTCGCGCCTTCCGCAGCCAGGGCTAAGGCTAGGTTAACCGACGTCGTCGATTTACCCACACCGCCCTTACCCGAGGCTACGGCAATAATGTTCTTCACATTGGGCATTAATTTGATGCCACGTTGCACGGTGTGCGCGACGATCTCGCTCGCCACCCGTGGCTCTACGCTAGCTACACCGTCGATGCCAATCAAGGCTTTGACAATCTGATCTTGGATTAAGCTAAATTGGCTTTTTGCTGGATAACCCAATTCGACCTCGAGGCTTAGCTTACCTGAGGCAAATTGCATATTTTTGATTGCTTTTGATGC
>CALKVB010000229.1 GCA_937996605.1 uncultured Oxalobacteraceae bacterium
AGGTTGTATCTACATTAGTGGTGCAACTGAATACGATGATCGCCAAGGCGTGATTCGCGACGAATTAGTAGCAATGGTCGATGCTTGGCAAGGAGCCTTACGTCGAGCCACCGTGCAGGCGATGGAGTTGAATCACTTGCGCAGGGATGTGGACCCCGATCAGATCGTTTACGAAATGTACGGTCTGATCTTGGCACTACATCACGATGCCCGCTTCTTGAAAAAATCAGGCAGCGTGCAAAGAGCGGAAATTGGTTTTGAGAGAGTTATCGAGTCCTATGCGCCTAAAGCTAAACAAAGCTAAGCGATACGACTTCGGTTCAGTTTAAGCAGTACGAAATTATGAGTGCGTGAAATAGAACACGCCTAGATTTGTTCAAACGTTTTTGTCGATTTTTTGAAATTTTAAATTTGTTCTCAGGAGAATATTATGGGTCAATACGTCGCTCCCCTACGTGATATGCAATTTGTTTTGCATGAACTGTTAGCGGTTGAAAGTGAACTGAAACAGTTGCCAGCCTACGAGGAAATCGATGCTGACATCATCAATCAGGTGTTGGAAGAAGGCGGTAAATTCTGCTCTGAGGTGATTTTTCCTTTGAACCATTCTGGCGACCGTGAAGGCTGCCACCATGACAAAGCGACACATACGGTCACGACGCCAAAAGGCTTCAAAGAAGCGTACAAGCAGTACGTAGAAGCAGGCTGGCCAGCACTCTCTTGCGACCCAGAATACGGTGGTCAAGGTTTGCCATTGGTGATGAACAACTCCATGTACGAAATGCTGAACTCTGGCAATCAAGCATGGACTATGTATCCAGGTTTGTCTCACGGTGCATACGAGTGCTTGCACGAACATGGCACACCAGAACAAAAAGCCCAGTTCTTGCCAAAATTAACGTCTGGCGAATGGACAGGCACGATGTGCTTGACCGAGCCACACTGCGGTACTGACCTCGGCATGTTGCGTTCTAAAGCAGAACCACAAGGCGACGGTACATACAAAATTACTGGCGCAAAGATTTTTATCTCTGCGGGCGAACATGATTGCGCAGAAAACATCATTCACTTGGTATTAGCGCGTTTGCCAGATGCACCAGAGGGCTCCAAAGGTATTTCCTTATTCCTCGTACCAAAATTCTTGGTCAATGCTGACGGTAGCTTGGGTGCACGTAACCCAATCTTCTGCGGTGCGATCGAAGAAAAAATGGGTATTCATGGCAACTCCACTTGCCAAATGAATTTGGATGGCGCGATCGGTACGCTCATCGGTCAGCCACACAAAGGTTTGAACGCGATGTTCGTGTTCATGAATGCAGCGCGTTTGGGCGTGGGTATGCAAGGTTTGGGCTTGACCGAAGTCGCTTACCAAAATGCTTTGATCTACGCTAAAGACCGTATCCAAATGCGTAGCTTGTCTGGCCCTAAAGCACCGGACAAACCAGCAGATCCAATTATCGTTCACGCTGATGTACGTCGCATGTTGTTGACAGCAAAAGCCTGGGCTGAAGGTGGCCGTGCATTCTGCTCCTACGTTGCTTTGCAATTGGATAAAGAATTGAATCATCCAGATGAACAAGTGCGTAAAGATTGCGCTGACGAAGTCGCCTTGTTGACACCAGTCATCAAAGCCTTCATTACTGACAACGCTTGGACAGCGACCTCAGAATGTTTACAAGTTTACGGTGGTCACGGTTACATCGCTGAGTGGGGCATGGAACAATATGTTCGTGACGCACGTATTAACTTGATCTACGAAGGTACGAATACGGTTCAATCTTTGGACTTGTTGGGTCGTAAGATTTTGCAAGACAACGGTGCGAAATTACGTAAGTTCGGCGCTAAAGTACAAGCTTTTGTCGAAGAAAATGGCACAGACGAAGCAATGTCAGAATTCATCACACCTTTGGCTGAATTGGGCGACAAAGTCACTAAATTGACCATGGAAATCGGTATGAAGGCTTTCCAAAACCCTGACGAAGTTGGTGCTGCTGCGGTTCCTTATTTGCGCGTCGTTGGTCATTTGGTTTACAGCTACTTCTTCGCACAAATGGCGAAAATCGCTCTTGCAAAACAAGATTCTGGCGATACTTTCTACAAAGCGAAATTGGCAACGATTCGTTTCTACTTCGCACGTTTGTACCCAGAAACAGCCATGTGCATTCGTCAAGCGCGTTCTGGTTCTGCGAATTTGTTGTCTTTAGAAGCTGATTTGTTTTAAGACTGAATAACCTAAAACCCCTCACCGCCGAGACGCAGAGGCGCTGAGGGGCGCAGAGAAAAACCGCAATATTGTTTGTTTCCTCTCTTTTCGATTTTCTCTGCGTCTCGGCGACTCGGCGTTGAGGGGTTTTTAAACTCAAACCAAGCTCGATTTTATATCTGAAAATTTTATTAAAAGGTACGTCAATGCCTAATTTCATCGTCAAAAAAGTCGCCGTCCTCGGCGCTGGTGTGATGGGAGCGCAAATTGCTGCGCACTGTGTCAATGCCAAAGTCCCTGTCGTTTTGTTCGACTTGCCAGCCAAAGAAGGCCCGAAAAACGGTATCGTTTTAAAAGCAATCGAGAACCTGAAAAAACTCAACCCAGCACCACTGGGCGACAAAGACGATGCAGCTTTGATCGAAGTCGCCAACTATGAAGACAACCTCGACGTGTTGTCTGGCTGCGATTTGATCATTGAAGCGATTGCAGAACGTATGGATTGGAAACATGATCTGTACAAGAAAGTCGCACCACACATCGCACCAAATGCGATCTTCGCTTCTAATACTTCCGGTTTGTCGATCACAGCTTTGTCTGAAGGCTTCGATGCGGAATTGAAAGCACGTTTCTGCGGCGTGCATTTCTTTAACCCACCACGCTACATGCACTTGGTTGAATTAATCCCGACTGCAGCGACGCGTTCTGACATCCTCGATCAACTCGAAGGCTTCTTAACGACGACTTTGGGTAAAGGCGTGGTTCACGCGAAAGACACGCCGAACTTCATCGCGAATCGCGTGGGTATCTTCGGTATGTTGGCAACAATCTATCAGGCAGAACAATTCGGCTTGAGC
>CALKVB010000230.1 GCA_937996605.1 uncultured Oxalobacteraceae bacterium
TGATTTCAAGTTGAGTCAAGCGTCTGCGATGAAGTGGGTGCAGAGCGAATTTGCTCGAATGGACTGATGAAATTTAGCTTTTAAACAAGGCATTGGATTAAGATTAGCGCTATCATGGGCAGCAAGCCATCTAGCCTGGCGCGATTGCATGAACTGCATGCGCTCGCAGATTTTTGGCGGTAAGGTATTCCCTGTAAAAATATAGGAAAGCATCACGTTAGATTACTCATCCGAGCAAACCACTCACTCTCAAAGGGGATGGATCATGAAAAAAAGCACACAAGTAGCAGCCCTCTTAGCTGCATTTGGCGGAGGAATGATCGTAAACTGGGCTCTTGCGCAGGTGCCGGCTTCCGAAGACCCACTCGTGATCGCACCGAATCACTACAAGGTTCGTTTCGAAAATGATCGTATACGAGTGTTGGAAGGCTTCGATGCTCCTGGCGAAAAGATTGCCATGCATGGACATCCTGACACGCTAATGGTGGTCCTTTCCCCCTTCAAGCGTAAGCTTACTTTGGGCAACGGGCGGATCATCGAGACCGAATCCAAACCGGGTGATGTGAGATGGATGCCTAAGCAGTCTCACGCAGGTGAGAACATCGGTGAAACAGAAACTCGCGCGCTGTTTATCGAGTTCAAACAACCAGCGCACTAAAAAAATCACAATATGGTGAGGCGCAATCTTTTCGTATGACATATTGCGCGATAGGGCGACAGATCATCGCCAACAATCTGTGCCTTACCTCATCTAATCGACAATTTAATTTTTTAGCTGTTGATCAAACTAATGTTCGACCGTTGCACGGTGCAATACGCCTTTGGCCATTGCACCCTACTCACGGCATACATACTTTTCGTTATCACCACAAAAGAAATCAACAACAAATTGGATGGCATATTTTGATATGACGCTACGCGTATCTTAATCCGCAATCATCTGCAACACCACTTTACCCTTCGCCCTGCCTTGCTCAAGATACGCCAATCCTTCAAGCGCATCTTCAAAACCAAACACTTTATCGACGACAGAACGAATCTCGCCCGCTTCGAGTAGCGCTGCGACGGCGCTTAATTGTTGGCCGTCTGGTCGCACGAACATAAAACTGTAATTGGCATTGCGGCTTTTGGCTAGGCGTCGAATCTTGCTGCTGATTAGACTAAAGATGAGTGGCATGATCATATTCATACCACGGGAACGGGCAAAGTTTGCATCAGGTGGGCCAACTAGTGAGACCACATTACTACCTGGGGCAAGAATCTTGAAAGTCTTTTCCAACTCTGCGTCCCTCATCGTTCCTAACACTGCATCGTAGCCTTGTAAGACTTGTTCGAATTCTTGTTTCTTGTAATCGACAACCTCATCGGCGCCGAGTTGGCGTACCAATTCAACATTGCCGGTGCTGGTGGTAGTCGCTACGAAGGCGCCAATTTGTTTTGCTAATTGAATCGCAATAGT
>CALKVB010000231.1 GCA_937996605.1 uncultured Oxalobacteraceae bacterium
GGATTCTGCTACTGCTGTGGCCGACGCTTACGGCATTGTGGATCGCCAGTAAAGGCTTACCGGACTGGCATTATCTGTTTATTTTTACCTTGGGCACGATCTTGATGCGCTCAGCTGGTTGTGCGATCAACGATTTTGCCGATCGCGATTTTGATAAACACGTCAAGCGCACTGCAGAGCGTCCACTGACTAGCGGCAAAATCAAAAGCTGGGAAGCGGTCATGGTCGCCGTGGCGCTAGCCTTGATTTCTTTCGCATTGATTTTGCCACTCAATACCTTGACCAAACAACTATCCGTGATCGCGGTATTGGTCGCCGGTAGCTACCCCTATTTCAAACGTTTCTTCGCGATTCCCCAGGCCTACCTTGGAATTGCTTTCGGCTTTGGTATTCCCATGGCTTACGCCGCTGTTGCTAACTCTATACCAGCTGTCGCTTGGTATCTCTTGCTCGCCAATGTTTTTTGGGCTATCGCCTACGATACCGAATATGCTATGGTCGATCGTGAAGATGACTTGAAAATCGGCATCAAAACTTCCGCTATTACCTTTGGGCGTTTTGATGTGCTTGCTGTAATGAGCAGCTATGCCTTGTCGTTCGCCATCACTGCTTATTGTGGCTACCTACTCAGTGCTGGCTCCGCCTACTTTATTGGCATCGCCGTTGCTATAGCCATCTCGCTATATCACTATCATCTCATCAAAGGTAGAGAACGCATGGCATGTTTTGCCGCCTTTCGACATAACAATTGGATAGGTGCAGCGATTTTTGTTGGCATCGCCATCGACTTTGCTCTTCACTAAGCTAGCCTGATAGTCCGATCAGCAAACACAGGCACTTCTTACGTTAGATCGAAGTGATCTTTGTTTGTCCTAACGCAAAAGCGATTCCTGCAGCAGTACTACACTCAATCGTGTACTGACACTCGCAAACTAAAGGAATCGCCATGAACAACATTGAACAAAGCAAAGAAACACTACTACGCGAACTTAATCAAGTGCTGCATGATGCCCAAGAATTGATTAAAAATTCAGAACAACAAGCAGGTGAAGGCTTTCATAGTGCGAAAGAAAAACTAGAAAAGACCCTCAAGAACGCGAAAACTGAAATGCATAGAATCGAAGGCGTAGTTGTGCAAAAGGCCAAAGATTCAGCGCAGGCAACTGACCACTACGTGAAAGAAAACCCTTGGAAAACAGCTGGCATTGCTGCTGGCGTTGGCTTACTTGTCGGCCTTCTGATTGGTCGAAATAAATAATCAAAACATCGACCAAGATGACGATTTCAGACAATCTCGCGCGTTTCACTGCCTCGGTTTTGGAGACGGTACAAACGCGCCTTGAATTGCTAGGTGTGGAAACGGAAACAAGATTACAAGCCTACATCCGATACCTACTATGTTCTTTGATTGCGCTAGTGTTCGCTAGCATAGGCTTAATGCTGCTATTACTGCTGGTCGTTGCTTATTATTGGGACACACATCGTCTCTTAGCTATCGCTGGTATGGCGGGTGCGTTTTTAGGCTTTGCACTTTGCCTGTTTGCTTGGGTTAAAAATAGTTTAGCAAAGCAGCCGACTTTTTTCGCACTCAGTAGCGCCGAACTCGCCCGCGATGTAGAGCAACTACGTGCAGCAGCCGAGCGGCAAGATTAAGATGTCCATCAAGGTCACAACCTCGACAAGCCGTGAACAGCGTCTGCTACAACTGCAAGTACGCTGCCAACTCCAGCGTGAATACTTAAGCCGCGATGCGCAAACGTTTCAGCCGATCTTGAAGGGTATGGATCAGTGTGCGGAGGTGGTCAAAGTAGCCAACCAATTTTCGACACCGATCAAATATGGCATCCTTGCCGGCCTAGCGGGTCTGATGTTGAGTCATCCCAAGAAAGCCGTGTCTTTGGCAGCAACAACGATGCGTTATTGGTCTTGGTGGCAGAGAATATCGCCGTTAGTGAATGCGGCAATAGCGTCGTCGAGCTGCTCAAAGCAAACAGAACAAGACACTAGCCCTTAATTTTTTTCGTTGCGCGTTGCTAAATAAAGGGCTCGCTCTTCTGCTTCTTGGCGCACCAATTCTATCTCTTCGATCACAGCATCAAGATCTATCGCCTTAGTAGGCGCCGCGACTTTTCCGGTTAGGGAGGATTCAGGACTCAACAGGCTAGCGGCATACAGCTGCCAGATTTCTTTGCCGTATTGAGTGCCGCTGAGTTCAGGTGCAAATTGCGAAAAATATTGGGTTAAATTATCGACATCACGAATCAGCATACTCTCTGCGCCCATATTACCCGCAGCGTTAATCGCTTGCGGCAAATCGATGATCACTGGCCCATCGGCGTCGAGCAAAATATTAAATTCAGACAAATCGCCATGCACAATGCCCGCACCTAACATCAAGACCACTTGATGCAATAACTGATGGAAGTAGATACGTGCGGTATCGGCATCCAATGCGACATCGTTCAAACGCGGCGCCACATCACCTTGCCCATCATCGATGAGATCCATCAACAATACACCCTCGAAACAAATATAAGGCTTAGGCACCCGCACGCCAGCGGCAGCTAACTTATACAGTGCATCGACCTCGGCGTTTTGCCAGACTTCCTCTTGCATTTTTCGGCCATACTTACTGCCTTTTTGCATCGCGCGTGCCTGACGGCTGTTCTTAACATTACGCCCTTCTTGGTAAGCTGCTGCTTGTTTAAAACTACGTTGGCTGGCTTCTTTATAAACTTTGGCGCAACGAATCTCCTCGCCACAGCGCACAACATAGACGGTGGCTTCTTTGCCGCTCATGAGTTGGCGCAAGACTTCATCTATCATGCCTTCTTCCACCAGTGGAAGTAATCGTTTAGGTGTTTTCAGATGGGCTTTCGAAATTCAAAAATAAAATAGATGGTTTGTCTAATTAAGCTAACTGACTAAGCTAACTGACCAAACTCATCACCGAGTTGTTTGCCCCGCACAGCTGCAGCTCTCACACCTTGGGCGATTGCCGCTTTAATGTGGCTCTCATCAAAACTACATAAAGCTGCATAAGTAGTGCCGCCTTTGGAGGTCACACGTTCGCGCAACACTTGCACAGGCTCATTCGAGGTCGTCGCCAATTCCGCAGCACCACGGAAAGTTTGCAATGCCAAAGTATTTGCATCTTCTGGACTAAAGCCTAAAGACACAGCTGCCTCTTGCAAGGCTTCGATAAAATAAAAAACATAGGCAGGACCACTACCTGATACCGCTGTCACCGCATCAATCATAGTCTCGTCTTCTACCCACACGGTTTTGCCAACTGCTTGCATAATGCTCGTCGTTTGTTGACGTTCGTCAGCGCTTAAGCCATCGAGCGCAAATAAACCGCTCATGCCCAAACCCAGCATGGCAGGTGTATTCGGCATGGCGCGAGCGATTTTCGGGTAGTCCTTTAACCAGCGAGAGATATCACTGGCGCGAATGCCGGCAGCGACAGATAACAATAATTGTTGAATTAAAAACGGTGCAAACTGCGTCATTACTTCGCGCATACTCTGCGGCTTTACAGCAAACACGATCACATCCAAAGCACACAAAGTTTCATCCATCTGCAATGAAGTACTGACGCCAAAACGCTCACGCAATTGCGCCAATCCCGCTGGATTCAAATCCACGACATGGATCTGCATAGCGGAATCGAGCACTTTGACCAAGCCACTGATCAAAGCAGATGCCATATTACCGCCGCCGATAAAACCAATTTTTAAACTAGACTGCATAAGTTCTCTTTCCAAAAATGGCGCTACCAATTCTCAACATGGTACTGCCTTCTGCCACAGCAGCAGCCAAATCGCCACTCATCCCCATTGATAAGGTGTCGAGTTTGATGCCCTCTTGCGCTAACTGCAACGACAGCTCGCGTAAAGCGGCAAACGCACGTCGTTGGGCGGCCTCATCTTCGGTCGCTTCTGGTACCGTCATTAAGCCTCGCAATTGCAAATGCGGCAAACTCAAAATATGGTGCGCTAAAGCAGCACACTGATTTGGTGCGATTCCACTTTTACTCGCTTCACCGCTAATATTGACCTGAATACAAACGTTCAGCGGTGGAAGATGCTTAGGTCGTTGCTCTGATAAACGCGACGCAATTTTGTCACGATCGATCGAGTGTATCCATGAAAAGTGTTCGGCAATGAGGCGCGTTTTATTGCTTTGAATCGGCCCAATAAAATGCCATTCGGGTACACGAGCATTTGTGCCATCATCATTCACTGCAGGCGAACCCAATAATTGAGCTACTCTCGCAATTTTATCGACGCCCTCTTGCACATAATTTTCACCGAAGGCCATTTGTCCGGCTTGCCACGCTGCTACCACATCTTCTGCGGGAAAGGTCTTAGAAACTGCCAATAAAACAATATCAGTTGGATTCCTGTCATAGCGCTGCGCTGCACGCGTAATTGCCTCGTGTACGGCTTGCAAGTTTTGAGAGATTGAGGACATAATCAAGTAATCAGACGAATTCTTAGTTTTAGTATTGGATTATAAATGGACATCTCAGAACTTCTCGCATTTTCGGTTAAGAATAACGCTTCCGATCTTCACTTATCCTCTGGTCTGCCACCGATGATCCGTGTCCACGGCGACGTACGACGCATTAACTTGCCACCATTAGAACACAAAGACGTGCACGCGCTCATTTATGACATTATGAACGATGGCCAGCGTAAGCAATACGAAGAAAATCTCGAGTGCGATTTTTCATTCGCAATTCCGGGCCTAGCGCGCTTTCGTGTCAATGCATTTAATCAAGAACGCGGTGCGGCGGCTGTTATGCGTACGATTCCATCCAAGATTCTATCGCTTGAACAACTCAATGCACCAAAATGTTTCGCCGAATTTTCTTTAAAGGCTCGCGGCCTCGTACTCGTCACAGGACCAACTGGTTCAGGTAAATCAACGACCTTGGCTGGCATGGTAAATCATGTCAATGAAAACGAATATGGCCATATCCTGACCGTCGAGGACCCTATCGAATTTGTTCACGATTCAAAAAAATGTCTGATCAATCAACGTGAAGTTGGTCCGCATACACATTCTTTCACCAACGCCTTGCGCTCAGCACTGCGGGAAGACCCAGACGTTATTCTGGTCGGTGAGTTACGTGATTTAGAGACCATTCGTTTAGCGCTGACCGCTGCTGAAACAGGTCACTTAGTATTCGGCACCTTGCATACTTCATCCGCAGCAAAAACCATCGACCGTATTATCGACGTCTTCCCTGCCGAAGAAAAAGAAATGGTGCGTGCGATGTTATCTGAATCTTTACAAGCGGTTATTTCTCAAACACTGCTCAAAACCAAAGATGGCTCTGGCCGTGTTGCAGCACATGAAATCATGGTCGGTACGCCTGCGATTCGTAACTTGATTCGCGAAGCGAAGATCGCGCAAATGTACTCTGCGATTCAAACTGGTAGCAATATGGGGATGCAGACCTTGGATCAAAATCTTTCTGATTTAGTGCGGCGCAATGTCATTTCAGCAGCCACAGCGCGCGCTGCCGCAAAAATTCCAGAGAATTTCCCTGGTTAATTTTCATTATTTTTATTTAGTATTTTTAAGGACGTTTCATGGAACGCGATCAGGCCACCAAATTTATGAACGATTTGCTCAAACTAATGTTGAGCAAGAATGGTTCCGATCTTTTCATCACTGCAGAATTTCCACCTGCGTTCAAAATTGACGGCAAGGTCACGCCCGTTTCGAACCAAGTCCTGACTTCAGCACATACTATCGATTTGGCGCGAGCGATTATGAATGATCGCCAGGCATCGGAATTTGAATCCACCAAAGAATGTAATTTTGCGATCAACCCACCTGGCCTCGGACGCTTTCGTGTTTCAGCCTTTTTACAACAAGGTAAAGTCGGCATGGTGTTGCGGACAATTACCTCGGCGATCCCTACTTTCGAAGAACTGCGCTTACCCAACCAACTAAGAGACATCGCCATGACTAAGCGTGGCTTGGTTATTATGGTTGGCGCAACAGGCTCAGGTAAGTCAACCACGCTCGCGGCCATGGTCGGGCACCGCAATGCCAATAGTTATGGACACATCATCACGATTGAAGATCCGATTGAGTATGTGCACCCGCACGGTAACTGCATCATTACCCAACGAGAAGTGGGAATTGATACCGATGATTGGGAAATCGCACTGAAAAATACCTTACGCCAAGCACCAGATGTGATCCAAATTGGTGAGATACGCTCTCGAGAGACCATGGACTTGGCAATCGCATTTGCTGAAACGGGGCACTTATGTTTAGCGACACTGCATGCCAATAGCGCCAATCAAGCGCTAGACCGTATGATCAACTTTTTCCCGGAAGAGCGGCGCCAGCAATTGTTGATGGATCTCTCGCTCAACTTGAAAGCAGTCATTTCACAACGCTTGGTGCCGATGCGAAACCAGAAGGGACGCGTCGCGGCAATTGAAATTATGTTGAATACGCCACTCATTTCCGACCTCATCTTCAAAGGCGATGTTCATGAAATCAAAGAAATCATGAAAAAATCGGAAGAACTCGGCATGATGACGTTTGATAAATCGCTATTCGACTTACATGAAGCAGATTTGATTTCATACGAAGATGCTTTGCGCAATGCGGACTCGGTCAACGAATTGCGCTTAACTATCAAACTCAAAGGCAAAGATGCCAGCAATCGAGATCTTTCAGCAGGTACGCAACATCTTGGGATTGTATGAAGCCATTGGACTTTGTGGTTGAAACGATTGATGGTAAGCAGATCAAATTAAATGAGTTATCAGCGCAATTTTTCTTAATCGTCAATACAGCGAGCCATTGCGTCTACACTCAACAATACGCCAGTTTGGAGCGTTTATCTGCAGAATTGCGCGCGTCTGGCGTAATAGTTTTGGGTTTTCCTTGCAATCAATTTGGAACGCAAGAGCCCGGCGACAACGCCACGATCGAATCGTTTTGTGAACGTAATTTCGGTGTTACTTTTCCGCTATTTGCAAAAGTAAAGGTGAACGGTGTTGATGCCCATCCCTTGTTTCAATATCTCAAAACTGAAGCACCAGGCATCTTAGGGAGTAAGGCGATCAAGTGGAATTTCACTAAATTTCTTGTACAAGCCAATGGGAAAGTATTGAAACGCTACGCGCCGCAGACTGTTCCCGAGACTATTGCGAAAGACATAAAGGCAATATTATTGACGACGTCGACCGCAACATCTCACTAGCATCGCTTTACGAGAACTGGGTCCAAGCGTTCACAAAC
This sequence comes from uncultured Oxalobacteraceae bacterium, assembly GCA_937996605.1. Taxonomy (GTDB): domain Bacteria; phylum Pseudomonadota; class Gammaproteobacteria; order Burkholderiales; family Burkholderiaceae_D; genus Undibacterium. The sequence continues at coordinate 7,279 of CALKVB010000231.1, forward strand.
GGCGAATTCGACCAAAGCGAATTGTGCTTTTTATAAAAGCTATGACTCAAATCCCATCGTTTGCCCTCGACATTTTTCAATTTTCGGAGTCATCATGTTTAGTTTGACATCAAAACTCACGACCTCTTTTGTGTTCTTAGGATTCTTTTTATCGTGCTCGATTGCGCAAGCGCAAATTCTCGAGTGCAGAGATAGCAATGGTAAAAAAATGTTCGCGATGAATTGCCCCAAAGGCTACACGCAGATTCGTGAAGTGGAGATTTTAAGCCCAGCAACCGAAACGAAAGAAGAAAAAGCGCATAAAGAGAACGTAAAAAAACGCCTACAAGAGCGTGAGGTCGACTTTAATGCTCGGCAAACCAAACGTTTTGAAAACGAAGCCAGCGATCGTGATGCACAAAGACTCGCGGCCAATAGCTGCGCCGAAAATAGAAAGAAACTCAAAGCTTTATTAATTGTAGGGCCAGTTGAAATTGGCAAAGAAAGCGATGGCACGCCTATTTATCTCGATGACAAAAAACGGTTGGAGCAAATCGCCAGCTTAAGCGAAATGCTAAGTAAATGCGGTGAAGAGTAAGTTAATTCAGATTCTAGTTTCGATCAACTTGATCATATTCGAGTCGGTTGAGCTAGGGGTCTGATTTCATTTTTAAGCTCGGATCAAATTGCAGTTTGCACCCATTTATGGTCTAATCGCAACTTAGTTGCAAGAAGCTTGCAAGTGCGTTGTTCAGTCGAGGTTCAAAATTCATTCCACATTACTATCGATACTTTTCACGACCACCATCGCTGGTGTGTTAAGTATCAGTTTCGCTGCTATCTTTTCATTTACTCTGCTGTCTAAATTGGTCGAACGTATGGTCAGTTTATCGGTAGGTATTATGCTGTCGACTTCACTGTTACACGCGCTACCACGCGCGTTTGAATCGAGCGCCGATGTACGCTCCTTATTTGCCTGTCTGTTGGGTGGTCTGTTGGCGTTCTTCTTATTGGAAAAATTTGCGATCTTGCGCCACTCTCATCATCACGAAGGGGACGGTCATCATCACGAACATGGTCATGATGCGCACGAAGCGGGCAAAGCGGGATGGATGATTTTGATCGGTGATGGCATGCATAACTTCACCGATGGCATTTTGATCGCAGCAGCCTTCTTAGCTGATCCGAATCTTGGAATGGTAACTGCCTTGGCGATTATTGCCCACGAAATTCCGCAAGAAGTTGGCGACTTCATCGTTTTGCTGAATGCCGGATTTTCTCGACTACGCGCCTATCTCTATAATTTGCTGTGCAGTTTAATGGCGGTGCTGGGCGGCGTGATTGGCTACTTCACTTTAGATAAAGCGAGCTCGCTGATTCCTTATGTATTGGTGCTGGCGTCTTCTGGGTTTATCTATATTGCGGTCAGTGATTTAATGCCACAGATGCAGCGCCGTGCTACGCTAAAAGAAACGATTCCGCAAATTATCTTGGTAGCCTGCGGGGTCTTATTGGTGCTGTTTGTGACACAGCACCATGATTAAATTGGCCTAGTTTCCTGTCGCCACTGGTCGACTCGCATCAGCACACCACTCACTCCAAGAACCTGGATACAAAGCGGCGCCGCTCAAGCCGGCAACTTCTAAGGCCAATAAATTATGACAAGCGGTAACGCCTGATCCGCATTGCATCACTGCGCTTTGCGGATCACGTATTTTGCTCAACCATTCCTCACGCAATTGCTGCGGCGTTTTGAACAAGCCATTTGCCTCCAAATTATCTTTGAAGAAGCGGTTCACGGCACCTGGAATATGACCACCGACTGGATCTATGGTTTCGTTCTCGCCGCGAAAACGATCCGCAGCACGCGCATCGACAACTTGGAAAGCGTGCTCTGCAGATGCATTTAGATTCGCCAAGACTTGCTTCACATCGACCTGACGCGTTAAAGCAGGGCGAACTTCAACCTTACCGAAAGTCGGCTGTGATGATTCGGTTTGCAATGTGTGCCCAAGTGCCGTCCATGCTGCGACTCCACCATCAAGTACCGCCACGGCTTCATGACCAATCGAACGTAATAACCACCAGAGACGAGCCGCAAACATGCCACCATGCGCATCGTAAGCAAGGACTTGGCTATCATTGTCGATACCAAATCGGCGCAATGCTGCAATCAAATCCTCGGTTTGAGGCAAGGGATGACGGCCTTTAAACTGGCCGTCGCTACCGACTTTAGCACCAGACAAATCCTGATCTAAATTCGCGAACACCGCGCCCGCAATATGGCCAGCATCATAGGCATTTTTACCTGCTGCGGCATCCATCAGATCATGGCGACAATCGACGATCACCAATTTAGCTTGATCCTTAATATTTGCGAGTTCTGCCGCCGAAATTAAAGTTGAAAACATCTTCTTCCTCATCAAAAATACAGCCAAATAAGGCAAATATACATCGAAGGCTTTAGTCAGCTGTTTGTTTGGCTTGACTATTAAAACTAGAAGCTATCATACCGCTTGCGAGAATAACCGCAATACCGCACCAGCTGATCCAACTCAAATTCACTTTCCAAATCCAAATATCGAAGGCACTGGTAAACACAATGCCTACATATTGCAAATTCGCAGCCACCAATGGATTGCCCAAACGATAGGCTCGTGTCATGAAGAGTTGTCCCATCGAAGCGAATATGCCTACACCTAGCAAAAGCACGATCCCCTGCCAAGCGAACAGTAGATGCTGTTGATGGGCGGCGACTTGCTGGGCAGAGAGCACATTAAATTCGCTGACTTGCCCGAGCAATCCAAACAAAGTGCAGACTAAAGAAAAATAAAACACCACGCGATACTCAGGTTCACCTGCCACGCCCATTTGGCGCACTTGAATGTAGGCGAGCGCGGCGATAAAACCAGACACCAAAGCGACAATACTATCGGGAATTTGATCGGGACGAATCGTCGGGCGCAACAGCATCACCACGCCAATGAAACCCAATAAAATTGACCACATCAAACTCTGTGGAATATGCACTACTTGCTTGCCACGATTTTTCCACCACGAAGTGGTAAAGAGGATGACCGCGACCCAGATCGACGACATATAACTGAGCGTGATCGATAAGGATAGCGGTAATTTGGAAATCGAATAGAACCACAGCCACAGCGAAGTCACACCAAAAATGCCACGCCAGATGTGTCCTTTGACCAAAGGTGTACGCAGCGTGCCACTTCCCCACCACATCAGAAAGAAGGTCACCAGCACACCAACCGCTCCACGGATGGTGACAATCTCAGCTGTCGTATAAGTATCCGAAGCAAGCTTGACGCATACCCCCATCACAGAAAAGAAAAAGGTTGCCGCTAACATCCACAATGCTTGCATAAAAAATCAAGAAAGAAAAAACGGGGAAAATTAAAAAAATAGTCAGATAAAAAAATTAGGGGAAGCCTTCGCTTCCCCAGATTATTCTACTCAGAACTGCATCTTACGACGATACCATTCATGGAAATGCTGCATGCCGTCTTCCATTGGCGATTGGTAAGGCCCAACTTCGTTTTGCCCACGATCGAACAAGATCTTACGACCGGCGTCCATACGTAGGCCGATTTCATCGTCTTCGATACAGGTTTCCATATACGCCGCACGCTCTGCCTCGACGAACTCGCGCTCAAACAAAACGATCTCTTCTGGATAATAAAATTCAACGACGTTCTTAGTTTTACCTGTTGCCGTTGGCCACAAAGTGGAAACCACTAATACATGTGGATACCATTCGACCATAATATTCGGATACAAAGTCAGCCAAATCGCACCGTACTTTGGCGGCTCACCGCCGCGGAACTTCAAGACTTGCTCTTGCCATGCTTTATATTTTTCCGAACCTGATTTCGATAAACCCTTGTGCACGCCGACCGTTTGCACGCTGTAATCTTCGCCAAATTCCCAAGTTAAGTCATCACAAGTAACGAAGCTACCAAGACCAGGATGGAAAGGCTCTACATGATAGTCTTCCAAATACACTTCAATGAAAGTCTTCCAGTTGTAATCACATTCATGCACTTCGACGTGATCCAACATATAGCCCGTGAAATCCAAATCCTTGGTCACCGATAACTTCGCCATTTTCTCCATGACGTTATAACCGTTTTGCTCAAACAGTAAACCATTCCAATTTTGAATAGGCGTACGAGACAGATTCAGGCAAGGTGTATCAGCAAAGTGTGGCGCACCGATCAACTCACCTTTGAGATCATAGGTCCAGCGATGTAATGGGCAAACGATTTGTTTAGCATTGCCTCGGCCATTGGTGCCCGGACCTCCAAACATCAATGCTTGACGATGACGACATACATTCGACAATAATTCGATACCATTGGCACTGCGCACCAACATACGGCCTTCGTTTTCAGAGGCTAAGGTGGCGTAATCACCGTTATTCGGCACCATCAATTCATGGCCAACATAACGTGGGCCCGCTTGAAATAATTGTTTGATCTCGCGCTCTAATAAGCCTTGATCAAAATAAACATGAACCGGAAGTTGCGCATCAGAACGCGCTAATATAGACAAAGAAGCCAGATCGGACATCCCCACCCCCCAAATTAATTTGCACCAACCTAAGAGAGAAAGAATCCACAAATACCTTTTTTCTAACGCTTGTGCCGCGTCGAAAATTCAAACAAGAGACAACAATAGGCACTTGATGAGGAAATTTTGGACAGAACGCGGGATTATACCCGAATCCCTCTCTAAGGGCTTGTTTTACAAATGATTTAGAGGAAAGCTTTGTAATAAATCAATTTCATCGAAGCAAAATGCGTTCCAAAATGCAATTATTTTTCCGACCCAGGGTAGCAAACCTACTCTCGGAAAAGATGGGTGAAGTTTCGACTGACCATTAATTTTTCATGGCGCCCTTTGATCAACACTTGCATACGCTCTGCATCGACACGCTCAGCAGCTGCGATGGCCTTGGCATTTACCACCGTTGAACGATGAATTTGCCAAAATTTTTGCTCATCTAGGCCATCTAACAAATCTTTGAGGGGCGTTCGTATCAAGGCTTCATACTCAGCCAGCACGACTCGAGTATATTTCATGTCCGATTGAAAAAATAAGACGTCATCAATGTCGATTAACTTAATCTGCTTACCCACGCTCGCTTTAATCCACTTCATCTTTTCCGCTTTAGGTTGCGCATAAGCTAATCCTAAACCTTTCAAAATGGCAGAGATATCAGGCACAGGCGCCGCCATTTTTTGTTTAACGCGATCAAGCGCAACTTGTAGACGTTGTTCCTCTACAGGCTTCAAAAGATAGTCAACCGCCCCGGCGTCGAAGGCCTGAACCGCATATTGATCATAGGCGGTGATAAAAATAATGTGGGCAGCAGTACCGATCTTTCTTGCCACTTCAACACCGGATAAGCCTGGCATGCGAATGTCCAAAAACACTAGTTCCGGTTCAAATTCCAAGAAACTATCCCATGCGTCATTGCCGTTTTCTACTTGATCAACGACTTGGGCCTCAGGCCATAATTTTTCTAATTGTGCGAGCAAACGCTCGCGCATCAATGGTTCGTCTTCAGCGATCAAAATTCTTGTATTCATCACTTAGCTGCTTTATCTATTACTTATTATTTATTGTTTGTTGTTCAATGTTTTGGCGATACCCAGCAAGCGAACTTCAGCACAAACTCCACCTTCTACGTTTTCAGTGATACTAAATCTATTGTGTTCACCAAACATCAATTGCAGACGATCCCTAACATTTTTTAACCCAAGACCGTTGCCAGGTTGATCGCTTAACCCCACACCACTATCTTTTATTTCTAGCACTACATCCTCATTCTCGGCCCTCGCCGCAATCTCTATCTTGCCACCAGCGATGGAAGGCTCAAGGCCATGCTTAATCGCATTTTCGGCCAAAGTAAGTAAGATCATGCTCGGCACTTCAATCGATTTCAAATCGTCCGGCAAGCTTAACTCGAAGTTCAAGCGATGCGCCATCCTCACTTTCATCACCTGCAGATAAGCTTCGATCATATGAAACTCATCCTGCAAACTGACACGATCAGCGCGAATTTCACTCATACTCGAGCGTAAAAACACAATCAAATTTCGCGTCAATTCGGCTGCCCGCGGTGCTCCTTGCTCGGCTAATTGCTGTACCGCGCCAAGAGTATTAAAAAGGAAGTGCGGTTCGATTTGTGCTCGTAATATTCTTAATTCAGTTTCACTCTGCTGACGGGCATTTTTTTCACGCTCTGCCTCTAGCGCTAACTGTGCATTCATCGTCTCATATGCTTGATTGCGCCAACTGGCCACCAAACCCACCATCACCACGAATGCGAGCGCGCAAACTAAGGCGACTTTCAATACCAAAGGGCCAATCGAAAGCATACGTTCAAACAAAGGCTGCCCGAAAATGAGACTATCTAAACCCGCTCCAAATAGAGCACCTAAGACCATACCGACGACAATCTTCGTTGCCATCCGCGTGCGCGAGGATTTGATTTGTCGGTAATTAAACCAAACACCTAAGAGAGAAATAATCGCACTCCATCCCAAAAGATTTGCGATACCTAGCAACATCCATGGATTTAAGTTCGGCTTAAAGAGCAAGAAAGCGAGGCCACACAAGCTAAACAATGCGGTTAACTTGGCAATTGCTTTCCATAAGGTGGAGCCCTTATATTTCAAACTAAATTCACGTATTTGCATACGCTCTATCGCGGACAGATCAGCCAATTGCTGGGCAAACTTACGGCGACGCAGATCCGAAATCTTGTCGACTAAAGAAGGATCCGCAAGAACATCGAGTAATTCCTCATCCCACTTTTTGTACCACGTTATTAGCCCACGCAACATAGCTTTCCCATCTCTAAACAATTTCAAGCACTATTCAAGCACTATAAGCGATGACTTACTAGTTCTCTAGCCCTAGGCGACAAATGACGAAAATATGAGGATTAAAGACGAAGTTGTTGGTGGCAGACAAATCGCCTTTCTCATGCGACGAAGTGCTGTAAGTCGAGAGAGACAGCCTTGCGCAGGAAACAGGCCTAGGTCTCTATGGGTAGCTTGAGTTATTCACGGAAAAGCCATGCATGTAATGCTGCGCTTTTCCGCAAAAACGAATACTGAGATTAAAAAACAAATCGCACTCGACGCATAAATCCGCTGTGCATATTCAATTTAAGAAAACCTCAGCGAATTTAAATAAGTCTGCACAAACTAGAGCAAACCAAGATCAGCACCGTTGATACCAATCAAAGATAAGGCCAAGCTGATGTCGGTTGCAGTGACGGCTGCGGTAATTTCCATCCCATGTTTAATAGCTTCGTCTGACGACGCATAACCTAAACCCCAATCAATCGAAAACGACTTAGCGACGATGATTTTGTTATCTAGCAGATTAGCAACCCAACCCCAAGTAGCATCTCCCTTAAATCCGTGAGCTGCATCGAGTATCGTCGACACGAGTGAGCCGCGACTTGCTCGACCGCTCGTCAATTCCGTATTCCAGTAGTCGAGGCCACCTGAATCAGCGCCTTCTGGGCGTCCCAAAACATTTTTATAAACCACGTTGATAAAGTCAGTATTGGTCATGTTCGAAGTAAAACCAGTCAGGCTAGAAAATTGCACACCCGCACCGTAAAAAATATCGGCGATTTGGTTGATGGTTCGCCCCGCTTGCATTTCACCAATCCAATAAGCCATTCCGTCCGCATCAGGAACACGATTAAAGAACGCGACATAGAGTTCCATGAGGCGTTGCACATTAGCGATAGGCGCACTAGCTGCAATGCTCTGCACCATTAGATTCACAGTCATATCACTAAATTGCAGCTTCTCGACGTGTGACAACGTATCGCTACCATCGATACCGCTCTTTGAATAGACTTGGTAAACATCTCCAAAAGAATTGATGCGATAGTCCGCCAACTTACCGCGATAAATTGCGGCATCAACTCCTAGACCGCCTTCAATCACATCATTACCGCCACCGCCAGTAAGCGAATCATCTCCACTCAAGCCATTGATAAGATCATTGAGTTCACTACCCTTCAAGGTGTCGTTCGCAGCACTACCGTTTAACGCCTGCACGTCCGCATTGATTTGTACAAACACCAAATATTCATTACTATTGCCTTTGCCATCACTCAAGGTATAGGTAAAAGTGTCTGAAACCGCACCAGATTTTGCGAGATAAGTGAACTCACCGTTCGCTTTAATGGTAGCGACCCCAATGCTTGGCGCCTTCAGCAATTGAAAAGTAGCTGCATCGCTCGCTAAGTCACTTGAAGTTGGCAAATTTCCAGTCAGAGTATTCCCCAGATCAACCGTAACCTGCGTATCCGCGCCTAAAGCTTTTGCTGCTAGATCGGAAGAGCACACGTCTGAACTCCAGTCACCTTGTACTATCTCG
>CALKVB010000232.1 GCA_937996605.1 uncultured Oxalobacteraceae bacterium
GTTCTTCGTCAGTGAGTTGGGAGCTAAGTAAGAGTGGGTCGTCCCATTGAAAAGCTGCTTTTGCCATATTGTTCTCTCGGTGATTTTGTAATAGTTTTTGAACTAATTTTGAATTAACTTGGAAATTTGAAAATCAAGCGCGAATTATGCCAACTTCGCCTCGTTGCCTCTTGATACAACGCAAAGAGAAGATACCACTTTGTCATTTCTATCATGAATGCAGAGCTGTCATTTAACTTTCAACTAAGACCAACATCCTACCCGAATTAGCCGGCACAAGAAATGCGAAAGCAGATTCAATTGCATAGAAAGCACAGAATTTGACTAGGGGTTTACAAAAACGGAAATTGACGCCTCAAAATAAAGCGTATCAAACCTGCTCGACGGCAAGTTTTATGATGGGATGATGAAGACAAATGAACACTGGTCCCTCCGACAAGAATCGAACTTGTATCCCACGCTTAGGAGGCATGTGCACTATCCATTGTGCTACGGAGAGACATTCGGGTAAGTCGCAAAGCCCTCAATCGGGCGCAATGCGGTGTTGGTTTTCCTCGCAATAACTGTGTATTGCTGTGGGAACCGCCTTGCCTTGTCCCCGATGAAGAACTTTTCCACTCACCCTCGCTTCGTTAAACAAGACGCCTAACGAAGCCCGCCATCTTACCTGAGGGCAGGATAACAATCAATCAGCGGGCGTTCTCGCGTACAATAGCGCCTTTCCGCATTTTTCATTCTTTTACCCGCATCGGCTCTTTTTAGCTCGACAGAAGTATCTTATGGCAGTCATCTCTCTTACTAACGCGCAACTGGCATTTGGCCACGTTGCTCTCCTTGATCATGCTGAGTTTTCTTTGGAAACTTCAGAACGCGTCGGTTTGATCGGTCGCAATGGCACTGGCAAATCCTCTTTGCTCAAGATCATCGCAGGTCGCTTTAAACTCGATGATGGTCTGTTGGTCATGCAACAAAATATTAAGATCGCTTACGTCGAACAAGAACCGCAGTTTGATCCTGACATGACGGTGTTTGATGCTGTCGCGTCTGGCCTCGGTGAATTGCCTAAACTGCTACAAGAATACGAAGCTCTGACTGGCCAGTTTGGTGGTGACAATGACGAAGCCTTGATGGAGCGCATGCACGACATTCAAGTGCAGCTCGATGCTGCGAACGCGTGGAGTTTGGGTAACACAGTCGAAACCACGCTCGATAAACTGAATCTATCTAAAGATGCAGTCATGAGCACCTTGTCTGGCGGTATGAAAAAACGTGTCGCCCTCGCCTGCGCTTTGGTCAGCACACCTGACGTATTGCTGCTCGATGAACCGACTAACCATTTAGATTTTTCTTCGATCAAATGGCTAGAAGGCTTGCTCAAAGATTTCAAGGGTAGCGTGCTGTTTATTACCCATGATCGTAGCTTCTTGGATAACGTGACGACTCGCATTATCGAATTAGATCGCGGCAAAATCACTTCTTTCCCAGGCAACTTTACGACCTATCAAACGCGTAAAGCTGAGCAATTAGAGATCGAAGAAGTGGAAGCAGCGAAATTCGATAAATTCTTGGCGCAAGAAGAAATCTGGATTCGCAAAGGCGTGAAAGCACGTCGCGTACGTGATGAAGGCCGTGTCAAGCGTCTTGAACAATTGCGCCTGCAACGTGCCGCGCGTCGTGAACAGCAAGGTCAAGTGCGTCTCGATGTCACTACGGGCGAACGCTCAGGGAAAATCGTGGCCGAGCTCGAAAATATCTACAAGAGTTTTGGTCCGAAAGAGATCGTTAAAGATTTCTCTAGCATTATTTTGCGCGGCGATAAAATTGGCCTCATCGGTCAAAATGGTGCTGGTAAAACGACTTTGTTGAAATGCCTGATGGGTTTGGTTCCTGTCAAGACCGGCGCGATCCGTTTCGACGAACAGGTAATCACCAACGCGCCGTCCTACCAGCGCGTCAAGGCCGGGATTGGCT
>CALKVB010000233.1 GCA_937996605.1 uncultured Oxalobacteraceae bacterium
GAATGGGCATCTCCAACACAATCGCACCTTTGTAACCAATGACTTCCATTTCACACTGCTGTTGAATGAGCATTGCAGTGTTTTCATCTATTCCCAAGCCGAGAGGGATGGATTCTGTTTGCATGACGGGTAGCATCCGCGCAAAGCGACCCCGAATGATGAGATGTTGGTCAACCAAGACACCAGGTCCAATGAAGCCCAGACCGCGGTCAAAGTCGCGTCCACGTTGTGTTCCTTGTTGTAGGGTTTTGAGCACTGAGCCTGCATTCGCAAACATGGTTTCACTCATGATGGCCGCACCAGCACTGGTGCCAGCAATGATACCGCCACGGCTATACATGTCCCAGATCGCTTCGAGTAAGGGAGTTGCCTTGCCGTCCGCTTGATACAGCGCACGGGTAATACGATTTTGATCACCGCCAGTGAAATAAATGCCTTGTGATTTTTTGATTCGCTCGACCCAATCTGCAGCACGAGTCAGTTGCTGTGTTTGTGATTTTCCGTTTTCATCGAGTAGTTTTTCTGATAGCGGAACTAAGAAAGCTTTTGCGCCATACGCTTTGATATTATCAATGACCAGCTGCCCAACTTTACTGGGATTGCCAGATGCGGTCGGAATCACCGCGATCTCTGCATTAGCACCACCGGCCTCATCGATAAAGCGCTGCCACACTTGTTTATTGTCGTAACGAAGCGCCCCGCCAATGATGAGGAGTTTGCCTTTAATCTCACTCGCGGCGTTTGTGGATGGCGCACTGACCGCTATGCTTGCGAACGGCAAGGCTAATCCTAAAATGATGACTTTGGCGAGCGTCATGCGAAGCAAACGAAGATGAAATCGAGTTCGTACCGCTACTACCCAAACTCTACAGCTCGTCGAGCGGACGGTGCTAATGGTGTTCATGATGTAAGCACGAACTGAGTGCCGAAGCTGATTAGTCATATGGAGGCTATCCCGACTTTTCCAAATGGTTGAAACAAAAAAAAGGGTAGCGGTGATGCTACCCTAAATGCGGGAGAAATACCGCACAAGAAAACAAAGCTAGCGAATCATCTGAGATAGACACTGGAAGAAGTTTGAACCTATCCCAGATGATCGCCACACTACAAAGTTACAAAACTACGAACTTACTGACTACCATGAAAAGTTAAAACGCATGATTCGTCTATGTCTTATCTTATTTGAAGGCATAGTTCAAACGAAGGTAGAAAGCACGGCCACGTGGATCTACATAGGTCGAATCGAAGCCAGCGAAGTAGGTCAAAGTTTGGTTCGAGAATGGTGGCTTAGTATTCGCCAAATTCAAGATGCCGCCGCTGATTTTGATGTCTTTGAAACCATAGTACGCAGCTTGCAAATCCCACAGGCTGTAAGACGCTACCGTTGGGCGTTTGCCATTTGGATCGAGCTGTTGATCTTCATGGTGCAGCTGGAAGGTATTGGCCAAAGTGAAACCCCATGAACCGATATCCCAATCTGCGCTCAAACGATGACGCCATTTTGGTGTCACGTATTCGAAGCCCCATTTACCGAGGTTGTCGAACACTTTAGAGCCTTCCGCAAATTGCTGTTCACTCTTGGTCATCAAGGTACCAGACAAGCGAGTAGTGAGCTTGCCATAGCCTTCAAACTTAGTGCGATAAGCAAGGTTGATATCGATACCGCTCTTGGTTTCTTTACCCTGGTTTTGTGCTGTCAAAGCCCAGTTGACGATGTAGCCGTCGCTATCGCGGGTAATGAATTTTTCAACGTATGCAGGATCGGTGTCGATCAAAGTTTCAGGCGCAAATTTGATGACGTCAGTTTTTCGTACGCTCCAGAAATCGAGGCCGGCAGAGAATGCTGTTGCTGGTTCCCACACGAAACCAAACGAGAATTGCTTAGACTTCTCTGGTTTCAGGTTTGGATTGCCTGCTTCAGTTGTTGGGATTTGATCGCTGTAACACTGAGAGTCATATTTCGCACAACC
>CALKVB010000234.1 GCA_937996605.1 uncultured Oxalobacteraceae bacterium
TGTTGATTTCGACCACGATCGTCGAAAACGGCATCGACATTCCCAACGCCAATACGATCATCGTCAATAATGCCCAGAATTTCGGCTTGAGCGATCTTCATCAGTTGCGCGGACGTGTGGGACGTGGTGCCGCTGCTAGTGTCTGCTTATTGTTGTATCAAGGCCCTTTAGGCAATACCGCAAAACAGCGCTTACTCACGATGCGTGAAAGTACCGATGGTTTTGAGATTGCCCGCAAAGACTTAGAGCTGCGTGGTCCGGGTGAATTCCTCGGTGCGCGTCAATCCGGTGAAGCTTTACTGCGCTTTGCCAATCTCGAAAAAGATCAATATCTGGTCGAGAAAGCACGTAATCTGGCAGTAGATCTACTTGCCCATGATATGTCTACAGTCGAAGCCCACCTTCAACGTTGGATGGGACAAAGAGAAGAATTCTTACGGGTATAGATTTGATATGCATCAGCCTTGGATCGCCTATAGGCTCACTAGACCTTTTCTTCGGGAAATTTTCTCTACTTAGCCAGCTGTTTTAAGTTATCGTAATGCCTGCTTGAATTTCCTTAGCAATCCGCTTGTTGATTCACTTTTTCCTTTCGCCAGAACATCATCATTTTAGGAGTTCTCATGAGTTTAGATTTTTCAGGACGTGTAGCCATTGTGACCGGTGCCGGTGGTGGCCTAGGTCGTGAACATGCACTCGCCCTAGCCAAACGCGGTGCCAAAGTAGTCGTGAATGATCTCGGTGGTGCACGTGATGGTTCAGGCGGCTCTGCCAGCGCGGCACAAGCTGTGGTCGACGAGATTATTGCTGCTGGTGGCGAAGCGATTGCCAATAGCGCTTCGGTGACCGATTTCGCCGCAGTGCAAGCGATGGTGCAAGAAACCATGGATAAGTGGGGGCGTGTCGATATTCTGATCAACAACGCTGGTATCTTGCGCGATAAATCTTTCGGCAAAATGGAATTAGAAGATTTCCGCTTAGTAGTCGAAGTCCATCTGATGGGCAGCGTCAATTGCTGCAAAGCTGTATGGCCTATCATGGTTGCGCAGAATTATGGCCGCATCATGATGACAACCTCTTCTTCAGGCTTATATGGCAACTTCGGTCAATCCAACTACAGCGCGGCAAAATTAGGTTTGGTCGGTCTAATGCAAACCCTCTCGATCGAAGGTGCAAAACACGATATTCGCGTCAACTCTTTAGCACCGACGGCGGCAACACGCATGACCAATGGTCTCTACCCAGAAGCCATGCTCAATGCAATTCAAGCCAGCGATGTAGTACCAGCAATGTTGGTACTAGCGGCACAAGACGCCCCCAATCGCACTATCTTGTGCGCAGGTGCCGGTAGTTTCGAAGCGGCACATATTAGTTTGACCCAAGGACTTTACCTCGGTCGCGGCGACAATGTGGACGAAGAATTATTGGCGCGCCTGCAGGAAGTCAAAGACACCATGGAACAGAAGATTCCGGAAAATGGCATGGCGCAAGGTCATCAAGAAATTATGGCTGCTATGGCTTCACATCGAGAATAGCATCGTTTCATCCGGCAGTACCAACATAAGACAAAGCAAGTTCGAAACTAGTCGAACTTGCTTTTTTTATGCCCGATTTTTATTGCAGGCTGGCCTTTAAACTCACACCACTGATAGGCCCAGCTGATGCATTCATCAAGATATAGTAAATCCCAGCTGCTGGCGCATTGACCGTGATGTTTTCTACCGTCGTTGCACCTTCTGAGGCTTGAAGATAAGAACTCAGTGTCGGCGCTACACCTAACTTCACATACAAATCGGCGTCACCACTGCCGCCCGAAGAAGTGATCGTCAGCTTGGTTTTCCCTGCAGGTACAGTAATTGAATACAGTCGACTTATATCAGCATTCAAGGCAATACCATTCACCGGGACTCCGCTCGTCAGTGCGATCGCGGCGGGCGCTGGCGGCACATCAGTCCAAGCGTTAGGATAGGTCTTGGCACTTCCTGGTAAATTCAATGGATAGCCAACACTCGTTCCACCCGTACTCAGATTAAAAACACCATTCGCGAAATCGAATTTGTAGTTAGAACAAACTTCATTATGGTTAGGCGTATAGACTGCGTCGCCCGTAGCCGAATTGACCGCTACCCAAGTTTTGGTGATTGTATCGAGATAACTGACATTACTATAACGGGCAGCGCGCACCGGATTGCTCAAACAGCTAGTTCCCTCGGTGTACCAATCTTCAACAAATCCATAGGCTCCGCTCTGCTGCTTCACTACCGGGATCCGTAATGTGCCAAGCTTCTTTTTGACATTCGTCGATAAATCAGTGAAGTACATCGTGTAATCTTGCTTGCCAGCGACGACCACTGCTGTTTGCAATTCAAATCGATAAGCAACGCCTACTTTCGGAACAATCGGCGCTTCGCATTTGATGCCTGTGCCTTCACCGCCAAAATTACTGCAAGTCGATATGCCTTTATCAACCACTATCGGGCTCACGCCATTGACATCCCACAGCGAAAACAAGGTTTGTGAACTTTGTATTCCAGAATAACCGCCATCAAATCCGATCGCCATATAATAAGTTGTTGGCTCCCAGGTTTGCGGCGTGACATCAACTTTAAATTGCTCCCATGCTGGGGTATTCCATGCCACATGTATCGAATTTGCGCGCGTATTATGGGGATAGGCAGTACCAGTAATCGGCACACTTTTGATCACACCATCTGTCTGTTGAATGCTGACATTTAATGTTTGATTTTGAACACTTCCTGCCACCCACCATGCACTGACATAACCGTTAGCATCTGTCACTGGATTATCGGCAAACACCCAACCGTTGTTTGTACTATTCGCACCGTTCGCAGGCTGCCATACCACCGAGCAATTTGCTTTCGCCACACCATTTTTTGTAACGCGTACTTGTAGCTTCTTGGGGTTGTGGGTAGTGTTGTTCGTCTCATTGGTCGGATCATAGAGTGTCGTCGAAAAGACTGATCCCATGCGAGCCACACCTGCGCTGCTAGTCACCGCAGTGATCGTGCTACCAATCTCGCAATCATTTGTCGTTGGTCTGGTTTGCGCGTAGCTCGAATGTGAAACACCTAAGGTTCCGCCAACAATTCCACCCACGATACCGCCCCAAAAACAGGCGTACCTCGCCACTCTTTTCATTTGATTTTTATGCATTATGGTCTCCCTAGTTTTGTGTCATACAACCGATCTGCATCAAATCAAAAAAACGAGAATTCAATGCTCGGCAAAACAGCATGCAACAAAAGCGCCGGGGACAACAGCGACAAAAATTTAAGATCCAATACAAAAATTTGATGCTGTTGGTTGTGATGTAGAAACAAGGAACAAAATAAACTGACGCCTTGAGCGGCAAGCTTCAACACAAATTATTTTGTACCTTTATGGGCAAACGCTATTAAGCAAATGCTTTAGGTGCTATCAATGTGCTGTCATAGTGCTGCCATAGTGCAAGTCAGCATATGCAATCACTAGACGATAAAATTCGATTTGTAATTGCCATGGTTAGGTCATATTTCATATAACAAAAGCATTTTCTCAACATCCTCAGTCCAGATTTTTCAAAGTTCAAAAAATGACTTAAGGCTGGTGATCATGTTCACGGTCGCGCTATTCTCAAAAATTCATGTCGCAAAAAGTCGATTTGATGTAATTCTGAGGCTATCCTATCGCTTATCCTCCAATAATTTCAAAAGTCTGCGATAGTGCAGCATCACAAGACTTTGTTGACTTATCTCTTAACTTTCGACCTACAACACGATGTCGCAACTTGAAAAGAAAATCGATCTACCCGACCAACCGCTGCCGGACAAGTTAATCTCTAAACTTGGTAGCTGGTCGGTACGCGCTCAGCACTATCCCATTTTTAGTCAAACTTGGTTTCGCTACCGCGCGCTCAGCTTTGCCTTACCGATGGGGGTACTTGCTTTTATCTTGATCAGCTTATCGGTCTTGATTTCACTAGAACCTAGAATTACACCGAATCAAGAAAAACCGCATTTGATGTTTTTGATCATTTACTGCGGCGTCGCAATAAACCTTTTGCTTGGCCGTTGGCTAGCATGTTTGATTCGTCGTCTCCGTTGGCCCGAAAAAAAAGAAAAAATTAGTATTGCAGCGGCTCTACTGCTAGGTCTTTCTTTATCGGTTGCCATCACTGAGTCTGCAGATAAAGTTTTGGAGAAAAAGGAAGTCGTCAGTGCCCCAATTAACAAAGAAAACGAGAAAAAAGCTGCTAACAAAGATAAGGTTAGGATCGGTGTCATCATGGCAGATGAACCAGACAGTATAAATAGAAAGGGGATCGCCAATATCATTTTTTGGCTGATCTTAATGACTTGGTGGGGCGGCGTATTTGACTTCATTGCTTACTTACGTCAAGGACGCGCATTAGAGGAAGCCATGATTCAAGAAAAACTCGACAAATACAGACGCGAACGCAATCAAGCCCAGATGCGCTTGTCGGTACTCGCCAGTCAAGTAGAACCGCATTTTCTGTTCAATACACTTTCAGGCGTACGCGCTGCGATGCTCAGCGACCCGGCTCGCGGGGTCGTCATTATTGATCATTTAGTCGATTATCTACGTTCAACCATTCCGCAAATGCGCGATGATGGCAATTTGATGCTGACAACAGTACAAAATCAATTCGAATCAGTTCAAGCTTATCTTGGGGTTATTCATACACGCATACCGCGCCTGAGCTTTACGGTCAACTGTCCCGCCGAACTCAAAGATTGTGTGGTACCGCCCCTGATGCTGATTAGCTTGGTTGAGAATGCTGTCAAACATGGTATCGAGCCGAAAAAAGGCCCGGTGGAAATCATCGTCACCGCGAGTAAAGAAAAGGCACACGACGCCGCGACCGTAGACCAATTAAGATTAAGCGTCGCTGATAATGGTGTAGGCTTCGGCAATACCAGCTCTGGCACAGGTATAGGACTAACCAATATCCGCGAGCGACTTAAGCAACTGTATGGCGATGATGCTGCCCTCACATTAAGTATGCGCGAACAAGGCGGAATCGAAGCGAGCATTAGCCTTCCAATTAGTTTCGATCTCCATCTCGAAATGGAAAATGACAACCATTCTGTGTAAAGGAAAACTCCATGCCGAGCGCTATTATTGCTGACGACGAAGACCTACAAAGACACGACCTCAAACGCATACTGCAAATCGTATGGCCTGAACTACGCATCCTCGCTGAATGCGAAGATGGCGGAGATGCCCTCGATGCGATTGTTAAACTACAACCTGACATCGCCTTCCTCGATATTCGTATGCCTGAAATTAATGGGCTCGATGTGGCACGTGCGAGTGATGGCAAATGTCGTGTAGTGTTCACGACCGCCTACGACAATCACGCGATTGAAGCATTCAAACTCGGTGCGATTGATTATTTACTAAAACCGATAACCGAAGAGCGTTTGCAACAAACAGTTAGTCGCATTCAACAACAACTCGAAGCCGGTGCCGTTCCACAAAATCTAATGCAAGTGATGGCAGCACTCGATCAACAATTACGTGCGCCACAAGAAGCCGAACGCATACGATGGATTAGCGCCAGCTCTGGCAATACGATTAAGTTATTTCCGATTGAAGAAGTTTTGTTTTTCGAATCTGATCTACGTTATACACGCGTAGTCAGTGCCACCGATGAAGGGCATATACGCACCTCAATTAAAGATCTACAGAAAGGACTTGCGCCAGAACAGTTCTGGCAAATTCACCGCAGTGTCATGGTCAATCCTCATGCAATCGCACGTGCCCGACGCGACGAAATGGGTAATATATTCGTAAGATCGGAAGAGCGTCGTGTAGGGAAAGAGTGT
>CALKVB010000235.1 GCA_937996605.1 uncultured Oxalobacteraceae bacterium
TCCATGATTGCCAAAGGACCACAAGTTGTATGCTCGTCCGCTAGCAGAACTGGTATCGCCTCAATTAAAAAATTGACTGATTGCATTGAAATTTTTGAGGTGCTATGAGCTGCATATAGCAACAATGCGCTTTTCAAAATCAAGCTCTTCTTTTTTTCCAATCAAAGCCGAGGATGCATGGCTCAACTGAATGTCTATCTTAATAACGCGTTTTTTTCTTTTCTAGACACAAAAGTGTTTTTTTAGACAGAAGATTGCTTTGCATTTGGAAGATTGACTTCGCACCTGAAATTTGCACGAACTTGAGGCCAATTCTCACAAACTTAGAGTCAAGTATAGACATGCAACATTCTTAGAATAAACCGTTAATTAAAGACCAGGCCCAAATGTGGGAAAACTGAGTGGACACGTGACTAAGACAAAAAAATTCTTTCGAAATGAAAAATCTTTGTCTGCAGTTTCTCAGCCTAAACCACTACTCGATGCCTCGCTGATGACAGCTCGGGCAAACTCAATAAAAGCATCGATCTTGGCAGATCGATACTGGCGCTTCTGAATCACAGCATAAATGCCAGGGGCATTCAACATGCTTGGTGCATTAAAGCTTTCAAGCACCGATACCAAACTTCCTTGGCGGAGATCTTGATTGACCAGCCAATCAGGCTGCCTGGTGATTCCCAATCCGGCACGTGCCATCGCTAGTAGTGCATTTGACTCATTACTCGCATAACTGCCTTGCACTGTGATCGACGTGACTGTCTGCTCTATCCAATAGTCCCAACTCACGGGCAAGGCATCATGTCGATATACCAAACAAGCGTGCTGACGTAATTCTTGTGGATGAAGCGGGTGACCGTATCGCGCTAAATAATAAGGACTTGCACATGTGAGTCGGCGATAACGCAGCAAGGGAATCGCGATCACGGAAGCGTCGGCCAATATGCCAGCGCGTAGTCCAATATCGTAGTTTCCTGCGACGAGATCAAGGACTTGATCGCTCACTTGTAAGTCTAACTTGATATCTGGATATTTCTCTGTGAATTCGGTAAGTCGAGGGTAGATGAAGCTTTGTGCGACACCCAGAGGGAGCGTGATACGCAAATTACCTTTTGGCGTCGTGGATGATCCTCGTACTTCCTCCTCGGTGTTACCCAAATCTTCAATTAAGGTTTTGGCGCGGAGATACAAAAGCTTACCGGACTCGGTTACCAGCATTTTTCGCGTTGTCCGCTCCAGTAAGCTCGTGTCGTAGTGTCGCTCTAGCTGTGCCAAACCTTGTGTGACTGTCGCCGGTGAGACGCCAAGCACACGTGCTGCCTTCGCCATGCCGCCAGCGTCGACAATCTGGCAATACAATTTTAGCGCTTCGAAATGATCCATATCTGCATCATTATTTACAATATCAAAATATTGTATTTTAAATTAAGGCATATAGTTAGCTTTTCCAAACAATTAAAATCGTGGTGACATCAGTTGCTGGCGCTCTTGCTTATTTTCAGCGTGGCTTTTTATGGCAACGATGTGTTTTTACACCCTGTGTTTTCACATCCTTTTTTGAGTTTGGAGTTGATATGCCTCACCGACCGATATCAGACATTGCCGCTGCCGTCGACTTATATTTCGACGCGCTCTATGAATGTAATTTAGAAAAGTTCGATCAAGTTTTTCATACGAGTTGCAGTCTATTCGACGCCATGGAGAATAATTTCACTGCCATGCCCATTGCCGAATACCGTGCGATCATCGCCAAGCGCACCTCCCCCGCAAGCGTCGGACAAGCAAGAGAAGAGATCTTAATTTCAATTGACATGTTGTCTGCCGACGCAGGAGTCGCTAAGGTCCAACTACGAATTCATGATAGGGTATTTATCGACCATCTCAATTTCATGAGAATCGAGCAGCGATTTATGATCGTCGCTAAGCTTTGGCACGACATAAGCTAATAAAGATAAGCATAAGATACACTCGATCAATTGGCCGATAGCTTAAGCGAAGCGCGAAGATTGATCGTTCAAATTCTCTTTCGCGTATCAAATCGCGCTCTCGGCATTTTGAATATTCTGACGGCGCGGGTTGCACCCGCCCTACAGTTCTTTGCCGCCATTTTGACTTATGCGTGGATAATCTAAACACTAAAAATCAAGAAGCAATCATCTAACAAAAACTGTATGTCACAAGCCCATGTCATCGTTATCGGAAGTTCCAGTAGTGCAGGCAAATCGATAATAGAACTACGGGTCGAATATTCGTGCAGTTTTTTTGATCGATAATATGAGACCGCTGCACAATCTATAACTCCCGACCAAAATCACCCTCCCTTTTCGCAATCACAAAAACATTCGACACCAACTTCACAAAGCTCAAACAGAACTAGACGACATAAAGCAAATGTCACATGTAAGGCGTATCCCCAAATTCTTTGGCAGCCCCCCATATCTGAACAAATCTCAATCGGGCATACACGGGCGTCCCCTATATCCCTAGCTCTCCTCCTTTGGCAGTTTTTCACTGTTAATTGTCATACCTGCCAATTTCTTAAGCTTTACTATTTGCATTCTTAATCAACGCAAAAGGGATTACCCATATGTCAATCAACTACAAAGAAAAACTGCTGACGCTGAAGATAGCTACCGTGCTTGGCAGCATTCTTGCGTCGATATCAATGACAGCTTTGAGTGCGGAACCTCAAGTGCTACCAACCTTACCAAATGGGTGTGTAGATATTGCACCAACGAGTTTACCGAATACGAGTAGTACCGACGCAAAAATCAACATGTCCGCGTCAGTTTTCCCACCCTTGGCTTTGCAGGTAAGATCATTTGTTGAGCCTAGCGTATTCGCAAGCGGAGGCCGCCATTTTTTGATCTATGAGTTGGATTTGCAAAATTACGCTGAAGCGCCGATGAATTTGCAGAAGATTGAGATCTTAGGCCTCGATCAGGGAACAGCGAAGACGATCACGACACTCGATAGTCAGCAGCTTAATGCCATGCTGCGTCCGACAGGCGTTGACTATTGGCAGTACCATGCGCATCCCCATGTGGATGCGAATCGTCAATTACAAGGGGGGCGAAGTGCAATAGCCTTTCTCTGTCTCGCTTTCAATGCAAGGGCTGTGATTCCGACTAGCCTTGTCCATCGTGTGGTTTTAGAGGATGGCGTCGTCGATGCCCCTGCTTTGGCGGTACATCGCGATGTGCCGGTGTTCGGACCACCCCTGATGGGAGCAGATTGGGTGGCGCGCAATGGCCCACATCTTGATTCACATCATCGCATGGGCATGGTGGTGTTTGACGGCTTGGCGCAAAATGCGCGACGGTTTGCAATCGATTGGCGCAAGTTTAAAAACGGTCAGCAGTATGAAGGCGATGCGCGCGATGTGCATTCTTACTTTGCTTATGGCGAGAAAATTGTCGCGGTAGCCGATGGTGTCGTCGTCAAGAGTGTCGATCAGTTTCCCGATAATATTCCAAAAACAAAAGAGGGCTTCGATCTTGCGCTGCCGCTCACGCGTGAAAACCTTGGCGGTAATTTTGTGATCATTGCCTTAGCCAACGGTCAATTTGCGCAATACTTTCATATGCGGCCAGGAAGTGTGCGAGTAAAACCGGGTGATCGCGTCAAGCGCGGCCAGTTAATTGGGCAAGTGGGCAATTCTGGCGATTCGCGTTGGCCGCATTTGCATTTTCAGCTTGGTAATAAACCAGATATGTTCGCTACCGAAGGCTTGCCTTTTGTGATTGATCACTTCCGCATGAAAGACCTTGATGGAACTTGGTCCGAGCGTAGGAGCGAACTTCCGTGGGGTGATGAGACTGTGATTGACTTTGGTGACGATCACCTTAAGCCAAGCGCCAAGACGAACACCAAGACCAAAAAGTAAAGCTTGGAGCATCATGAAGATTGGTATCTACATTTATGATCATGCTGAAGTGCTAGATTTTGCGGGGCCCTTTGAAGTATTTTCAACAGCAGCGCGAATCGCTGATGCTAGGCTGCAAAGTCAGGTTTTCTTAGTCGGAGAAACAGGGCAAGTGGTGTTAGCTCGCTCTGGTTTTAACGTAACTCCACGCTATGGCTTTCACAACTGTCCTCAGCTAGATGTCTTAGTGGTAGCAGGCGGCGTACACGAGAATGAAATGAAGAAACCGGCAGTGCTCGCGTGGCTTAAGCAACAATCGAAGAAAACGCTGCTTGTTGCTTCGGTTTGTACCGGTGTATTCTTATTGGCGCAGGCTCAGCTTTTGGATCGTCATCAAGTCACGACCCACTGGCAAGACATCGCTGAGTTGAAAATAAGCTTCCCGCAATTGCAGGTTTTAGAGCGGGTACGCTGGGTAGATCAGGGGAGTATTATCACATCGGCCGGAATTGCGGCTGGCATCGATATGAGTCTACATATTGTGCGTCGCTTATTTGGTGCTGAATTGGCCGAGAGAACGGCAAAGCAAATGGCGTTTCCTTGGACTGCTAGTTCTGAGAATAATCGATGCCATGACTTAATGGGGTCATTTTAGGACGTAATTTAATAGCGTCAATTTAGGGCGTAAATTTATGACGATAAGAAAAAAACAGGTGGTGAGCACCGCACCTCGGCAGCCCGCGAGAAAACCCATTGATATTTTTCTTCTCGTTTTTCCACAGTTCTTGTTACTCGATGCGACCGGGCCTATCCAAGTTTTTTCCTCCGCTAATGATGATGCAATCGATGCCGGCTTGCCTTCGCCTTATCGCATCCATTTGATTTCGCAAGCTGGCGGTGCAATCGCATCCTCGGCTGGCGTGAGTGTGGTCACCGAGCCCTTGCCGCGTCGTAGTCTAGCTGGGGCGACTTTACTCGTAGCTGGTGGACGAGTGAATTGTTTACCAGAGGATGCAGCCATTTTGCGCTGGATTACTCGAGCCAGTGCAGTGGTGGCACGCTGTTGTGCCGTGTGTACTGGCGCTTTTATCTTGGCCCGTGCTGGTTTGCTAGACGGACGTCGTGCTGTTACGCATTGGCAGGAAGTGGTGCAATTGCATCATGAACATCCCGACGTACAAGTACAGGACGATGCGATTTTTGTGCATGATGGAAAATTCTATACCTCGGCGGGCATCAGCGCCGGTATGGATTTGGCATTGAGTTTGGTGGAGGAAGATCTCGGACGTAAGGCTGCATTAAGTGTGGCGAAGCGCATGGTGTTATTTCTCAAGCGTTCAGGCGGACAACGTCAGTTTAGTTCTGAATTAATCGCACAAACTGAAGAGGATGGCGTGAGCGCGCAATTAACCGCGTGGCTGCGACCAAGATTGGCACAGCCCATCGATGTAGAACAAATGGCAGCCGCTTGTGCTTTGTCGGTACGTTCTCTACACAGAAAGTTGCAACAGGAATCGAATGTTACGCCAGCGCAGTTATTGGCGGGCTTGCGATTGGAGCTGGCATGTAACTTATTAGAACAACCGGGTATGAGCGTGAAAGAAACCGCGCGGCGATGTGGTTACGGTACCGAATACAATTTGCGACGCGCATTTTCGCTCCAATTGGGGGTACTGCCTAGCGAATATCAAATGCGATTTGCTTGAGTTTCTTTACGATGATTCAGAGCGAGCCCTGCTAGAATATCTACCGATCCTCCCATACGACGGCGCCTGCCATTTATAATCAACGAGAGGAGAAACGCGCATTAATTTGCTGAGAAAGTTGATCGATACTTTTCACGGCATTTAGCCGATGAAGAAGCGATAGTAGCCATGTAGGGCGGGTGCAACCCGCGCTGTGCATACACTTAACGATTTGTTGTTGAAATTCTCTTTCGAGCAGCAAATTACTCTCTCGGATTGTTGAATGGGTGGG
>CALKVB010000236.1 GCA_937996605.1 uncultured Oxalobacteraceae bacterium
TTTCGTAACATCAGTTAGAAAGGAATACCAACTACGCATGTCAGATACCGAAAGCATCTCTACCACAATAACAAAACTTGGAAACCAGTTTGGCGCTTCAATCCACTTTGTATCTTCTGGATTGATCATGTATAAATGCTCCGCACAAGGACAGATTCGAAATCTTCGAGATACGCTGCTCGAAAGTATTCCGGTTATGTGTAGAATGGCATTTTATGCTTCAAGGCGCAAGATCCAATCAAACGTTCCTCGGCTGGATATTGATGGTTTGCATGCTGGAGGTGCGTATTGCTTATAAATGAACATGGGATCATGCACTTTCCAATTTCTTTTCTGTCAGTTTTCGACCTTCGGCTGCAGAATTCTTCTGAGCCATTTCTACGGTTTACTGCAGCTGAATCGGACGAAGAAAAATCGGTTATGGTGCTACACATCCATTGTGTTAGCCTCAAGCGATCAACAGATGTCGCTATTTCACTGGATCCGCACAACGATGCGAACGCAAAGTCAAGCGCATCGGATATTCTTTCGTTTGTATTCAGCTGTCTTGACGCGGTCGTTTAAAAAGACTTACGTCTTTGCATTCAAGATCAAAGATCTTTTAGGAAGACTACAGTCTTAGCCGATCGAAAAACAAATATGTTTTTCTAAAAAGACTTACGTCTTAGCATTCACACGTGTGTTTTCTGGTCGGTTTTCTAACAAAACAGAATCTATGCGTTTTTTGCGCGATCAGGAATCGTTTCCAGAACTTTTCGATAAAGTACGTATTGGAAAGGTTCTTGATTTGCATGTATCGCCAGGTATGCATCTTTGATTTTTTCGTGGTCGGTTTCCGATACGATTTGGAACACGACGGTCGATCCGATGCGAGATAGAATCAATACTTCATCGCGAATGTTGAGTTGTGTGTCCATTATGAGAAAGTTTCCTAATCTGCACGAATCCATATATCCACAATCCATAGCCTTGAACGCTAGTTCATCTAAAAGCACCGTTAACGGTAGATCTTCAAGCTTGTAAATAGAACTGATTTCGATGTCTAGAATGTCCATTTTTTGAGCGACTCAAAGAATCAGAATTTGTCATCAAACGCATCCGGCGAAATCGAATCTTCTTCGTCACTATCTTCTCCTAGCTGAGGTGGTTCTTTCGCATCAGTGTAACGTCCGTTTCTCTAACGAGCAACACTTGTTGAGCAAAATGGATCAATATTCATCTGCGATGGACCTACCCATGAGTTGGGATGTACAAAATCTTGGATGCGATGAACGTACTTCAGTTCCTCAACCAGCATTGCGGACATATATGCTCGTTCCATAGGTCCACATTGGGTAAATATGAACGGCCTGTGTTCTATGGCTCTAAGAAAACGATAGGAAAATTGATGCGCGATAAACGGATAAAGTTAATGCAGTGAAAATACCTGTATAAAACTCCTGATTCATTGAATATACGCCTTGAATGCTTTACATATTCTTGTGAAATGAACAAGTATCGCACCTCAGATATGCCAGCCTACCAAACATCGAGCACAATTTTGGTTGTTGAACGAAACACGCGTTTAGGTAATACCCTACCTGGCAAATCAGCTTGGAGCATTCCGTGCAAGGAAAAAGCGTGGTGTATAAAACAGCATCTTTCAGATTTTTTCCATCGGCCATACAAATAGCGTTTTGCTCAGCGTGTAATCCGATGACCTTCCCCTTTAAATCCTTGAAATGAAGTAAATTCAAAGGAGGATATCCATTCCAACCTATGGATACAATCTGCGATCAATCTTGTTGAGAAATGTTTGCTTCCATGTGAAGGAAAGAGTAATACGTTTGCACCTGACGTCGATCAAAGGATTTGGCGGACGTGCGAATCACACAGCCCACACTCGTCTGAGTGTGCGGGTTGGGTACATCATACAAACCCTTGCGACACGCTGCCGTGATTGCAATTTTGGCGTACATGTTATCCCTAGATAATCGAGTCAGGTCGTCTGGCATGTTTGCATAACCTGGTATGGCAAAGTCGTTTGCAATGAAGCTCTGCGGCATGGAGACAAGCGGGGACTCGGCATTCTCCCGTCTTGGTTTCGATTTTTTAGGATTTCGATCGGCTGAGCAGTAAGGTACTTCAGCACGATGGTTATTTCGATAGCAATAGAACCAGTAAAGCATCACAAGTCCCAACGGCCACATGATGCATCAAAACAACCTCATCCGTTTAGGGATGTCGCCAAAGGTGGAAATTAGGCTTCGCCAAAAGCCAAATGTATTAATTCACATGAACTTTGGCCTTTCCGAATGGTAAATGACCCGATCGACGATAGACCACCACGCTGACCACCATGACTAGCACACACAAACCCAAAAGCACAAACAGCACAATGCTGATCGTGACCCAAACGGATTCAGAATCACTGGGTGCGGATTTGTTCTGTTCAGCTTTCAGCGACGATTCACCTCCCAACGATGCGATTTGCTGTTGCAGTTCTTTGATTTTCTTGTGGTCTTCCACTCTCATGGCGTGCGCTCTCACCATCTCGGGCGTGTATTCTTTGGTGAGGATTTGTTTCCAGATGACGGCCAGTTCCTCCGCAGAACGTTTGGGTTGCTCGAACGATTCACAAATGGAGTTCCACAAGAGGCTAACGATGGCCATCGCTTCTTGTTCAGTGGCAGGGGCTGAGACATTCTCCAAGGCACGCAACATGTGTTCGCGGTGTTCCGGGTGCTGAATGGCAAAGGGTAGCATGTAGAGGTAACTCTTCATCCAGTTCAGATATTGGGTTTTGGTGCTTTCCGTGGTGCGAAGTGTCGACAAGCATAACGGCATCCAGTAATCGAACAGAAAGTGGTCCAAGTCCTTCAACGTTTCGGCTTTGGGAAACCGTGATTGTAAATTGAATAGTAAAAGTTCCGGCACTTCTTCCAGTGTGACTTCGCGGGTGGCAGATTTGCCATTGCCTTCGCGAACGTTGACCCGGTTGTGAAAGGCTATATCATATTCCCAAAGCGTTTTGCCATCTTGAATCGTTTCGGGAGGATAGGTTTGAATGTTTTGCAATGCGTGCAATGAGCACGATGGACAATTCAAAAACAAGCAACAAGTTCGAATGAACATGTGCACTTGTTCCACTTCTTCTGCAGTCATGGGAGTTTCGCGAGTCAGGTAGCTATAACCGGCTGCATGGCGAAGGAACCAAAAGTATGGACCCCAACTTGGAGGCCACATTGTGTTTGTTTGGTGTAAACGATTCCGTCATTGTGCTCCTTTGCGTCTCGAGGTTTCATCTTCATCACACTCGAGGTCATATTTCCAGTTTTTATTGTACAGAAGTCTGTTTCTATGCTACGGCAGAGGAAATAACACTTCACTCTTGCTCTGCACTGCAGAGCGACCAAGAGCTTCCACGATGCCTCGACAAAGATTCAGCTCAAAGTCTTCATACGCAACATTGTTTTCGGCAAGAATTTGATTGAGATAGTCCAAAGTGACAGGAGTGCCATCCGGCTTGACAGTTGGGTGGCCATCATCAACGCGTTCACTCTTGATGTCACCAAATAATATATCGAGATCATTGACGACCTGGGAAACATTGTTCTGCGCACAGGGAACATGAGTTGATGCAATCGCTTGGCAAAACACCATGAGAAGTTTTGCATCATGCTCCACGACCTTGTATACTGCCTGGATACGAGGTCGCCTACGAGACAAATTATTTTTCTTGCACCAATCAACAACCGGTATGCCTGTTGCTTTGGCCACCGCCTCAATAACTCGATAACTAAAGCAGTCGACCATTTGGCCGAGCAAAAGCCGCTCCGCACTTGGCACCAACTCGTGAACAGTAGCATGCAGCTTCTTGAGCTCATGACCGTGATCGTCGACCGTACGTTGCAGAACTTCACACTTTCTGGTCAACTCCTCAACCATCGCCATGAGTCGCTTGTTTTCTGCTTTCAACGACTCGCGTTCGTTCTCCAAATCCTTGATACGTTTTTGAAGTTGAGAGTTTTCATCGGACAGCCTTTGATTGTCTCGATGAGCTTGGTTATACAAAGTAGTGACGGATTGCACCTCGCCCTCCAAACGCATAACATTGGACTGCTGAGCTTGAAGTTGCTTCTCGGAGCGCATCTCGGCAGACCGATTTCATTGGACCAATGGAAGGGAAGTGGCTTTTGACCGCGCGATGAAGATTTGCAATTTCCGGAGCGATGGCCATGGAAAGTTTCCGATCCGTGGAACAGAAATGAAATTGCGAGTCCCTAAACCAGGCAGATTTGCATTTTTCTGAACGAAAAATTCAAATGTCCAACATCAGTGACATCGAGTGTGGCTACGAACATCTGAATGGAGAACGTTTGTATCGAGTGAGGTTACTATTTTTCGGCAACAAGCCGGTGGAGGTGTTTACCGCCACCAAGGATGCACGGAAGCGATGGTTGGTAAAGGCGTCGCTATTGGCTGCAGCGCTGGGGGTGTCTTCCAATTCCATGGCCATGTACTTGGGTCGCCGCCGTCATGATCCCGATGATCAAGGCATTTTCTTGGCCGAATCCTACAAGTATCGCGGACCGGGACGAAAAGATTTGAAAGTCCGATGCTTTTTTGTCTCGGTTGAGTTTTGTTATGCGTATGCTCGGTATTGTAGAAAACAAGGATTGTAATATTTCAACATACACAAAGACCTTGTTCAATAAGGAAAGGCATGACATTCCAGATTGGAGTGAAGTAGTTCAGTGTGTCGTCCGTCGCGTGTCCACCTCGGAGGATGCCAAGGATGTAAGCTGTATGCTTGTCTTTGTAAATCAAACATGCCCCAGAATCACCTATGACAAAATATGTTCAACTTTGCGTCACAAAATTTGTTTCGAGCAAAGCATACCATCTCTTGCACGGATTGTTGCACGTATGGCTTTCTTCACGGTGATTTTGAATGTCTTTCCATCTGCATCTTCTTCCGTAAAAACGGCTCTCGACAATCCTTCTGACAGACTGAGCTTTCCGGTGCTCTTGTTTTGCGCACCCACAAGATGCACATCGATCATATCGTCACCGAAGCGGGGAATGGACAGACAGAAGTCTTTGTAGCTTTTCCATTGTTGATACGCCGGAGAGGTCGCAGTATTGGGTTTGGCTTCTATTCTGGTAAGTGCTACCAGATGCCAATCATTTTGGTCGTCGAAAGAGCAGTGGGAAACCTTCGTCAGCAGAACAGTCAGACGGTCACCAGTAGATCATGGATGAGCACGATCACATACGCGTCCCGTTACATTTTGTCCGACTTGGACGGCGACGCCTTTGAAATGCAGTCCGTGGAGAGAAGTAATGAAATGGGAGACTTGCTCTTGGCGTGGGTTCGATGCCAACGGTCCCACACTGTATGATGCATCTTTGCATATGGCTTCGTCTCCAGCTTTTAAATGTTTAGAAGAGATTGCGACGACGTTCGGGTTTTGTATGAAACGTAAGTCCCATAAGGGTGTCCTCTCTCTCTGACAAGACAAAAGTGCTAAGGCAAGTACATTGGACACGAGAGAATACTGAACAGTACCTCAATAAATGATAGCAAATGTGCCGGCACATTATGGTCGGCTGTAACGATGGTAACCGCAATCTTATCTTTCCAGAATCCCACGCGCACTTCAATAGGCCCTCGGTCACTCGTCATTGGGAATTCCAGATCTTGGACACGGTCATATTCTTTGCTCACGGCATTCTCAGTGGATTCATCATGACTGTAGCCAGACGTGTCCATGGGCGTCGCAGAAGAAGGATATTCTGAAATAACCAATTCAATCTATGGAAACAGACGTAGTAATCAAAATCAAGTATATTACCTTTCTTGGTTTCAGATAACGAGAATCCACTCTTTTCAATAATCGGATTTCGCTGTTTCGCTCGATCTTGAATGAACATAGTCCATTGTGAGCAAACAGTGTGTCGATACCCGAATATTGGGTTTACCGTGTTTTTGTCGCTTACGAAGATCTGCCAAAGCTTTGGATATCGAATACCAAAGGTCCGAATTTCCTACGAATAAGACCCCGCTTTTTTCGACGCATCCTAGATGCTGACAAAAGCTGTCCTTTTTCACGAAAGGTTCGCATGTGCAAGACACATTAGGTTTCCACTGAACAACCGTATGATCCGAGAAATAGAACGATGAAGGATGGTCAACGAAAGACTCGATGTATGGGAGATTCCGCTTCGTCCGTCTCGATGGTTGATTGTTGGTCGCCATAGACAGCACACGCTATCGTCGCTATGCAAACATGTTAGTGCGACACGTTATGGTTGCCCGCTAAGCTAGAGTGCCTAAGTAATCGGCTCAAAGTTCTTAGAGGT
>CALKVB010000237.1 GCA_937996605.1 uncultured Oxalobacteraceae bacterium
TTCTCACGCATCAAGAAAAGAGTGATATTGACCGCTGCCGGACGTGATTACGCAGGAAAAATACGCATTCACCTCGACAAAATAGAACGTGACACTTTGGAACTAATGGGGCATAAAGAAGGTTCGGGCATACTTGAATTAGCGGTGATTCCAACTTTCGCCACGCAGTGGCTCATTCCAAAATTACAAGAATTTCAACACTTACGCCCAGACATCACTATCAATCTCAGCACCAAAACCAGCGCATTTCTTTTTTCGGAATCTTTATTTCATGCTGCAATTCACTCTGGAAAGGCAGCTTGGCCCGGTACGATCGGCGACTACCTGATTCCTGAGGATAATGCGATTCCAGTTTGCAGCCCGTCCCTGTATAAACAATTTTCAGGAAACCGCCAACCACGCCAAAGTAAGCTCCAGCTCGGCGATATTGCCAGCATGCCGCTCCTGCATCTTTCTAGTCGCCTCGAAGATTGGCGGCGTTGGTTTGAGTTGCATGACCATCCGAATGATATTTCCGCGGTCAAAGGTGCGCGCTATGAACTATTCACAATGTTGCTCGAAGCCTGTATTGCCGGTTTAGGCGTCGCTTTAATCCCGCGTTATATGGCTCAAAAAGAGATTGATGCTGGCAAGCTTATGATTCCTATCGACCGAAGTTTGCCGGAACAAGCGTCCTACTTCTTGGTATATCCCGAAGAACAAAGCAGCTATGGGCCATTACAAGCTTTTCGCAGCTGGCTATTAGAAAAAACCACTGAGCAACTGACGAGTGGCAGATAAGCTAACTTGCGCCTCTGTTAGAATTATTCCACTCAT
The DNA here is from genome assembly GCA_937996605.1 of uncultured Oxalobacteraceae bacterium. GTDB lineage: Bacteria > Pseudomonadota > Gammaproteobacteria > Burkholderiales > Burkholderiaceae_D > Undibacterium. The sequence continues at coordinate 817 of CALKVB010000237.1, forward strand.
TCATATTGGCAGGATTCACCATGAAAAAGATGCTGGGCTTCTCTTTGCTTGAAGCGATGGTTGCAGTCGTGATCGTTGCGATTTTGGCGGCGATGGCGCTACCTTCGTATTTATACAAAATTACGCGCGAACAGATCGAAAAGTCCTTACCTTTGGCGGCTGAAACAGCGCAACCGGCAGTCGCAATGAAATGGAAATTAGAGCAAAAATTTCCCGAAAATAACCAGGTCGCTGGCCTGCCCGAGGCCGACAAACTGGTGAATAACTATGTCACAAGCGTTGCGATCGAAAATGGCGCAATTCATATGACCTTTGGCAACCGAGCCAATGACCGACTTAAAAACAAAGTTCTAACTTTGCGCCCTGCGGTGGTTGACGACACACCCTTGGTGCCAGTTGCGTGGGTCTGTGCCGACGCTGAAGTTCCTGGAAAAATGACGGTACACGGCACAAATCGCACTACAATAGACAAGCAGTATCTACCACTTATCTGCCGGGCGCGCTCGAAGAATTAGCGCTACGTGATTGCCCTCAGAGTCAAATCTTCAGATTCAATCTAACCGAATCGAACTAACATCGACACCAGTATTTATTACGGGTTTTGAGGACAGCAAAGAAAACACCAGTTCAGAGTTGAACTGGTGTTTTTTTCATTGCAAGATCGAAAACGAATGACGACTTAAAACTTATGTTCGAAGTTGACACGCACAGCAACATTGGTTGGCGTTGTGTTGCTACGTACAATTGAACCCGACGCATCGGTGTATGAACTACGACTGATATTGTCTTGATGTAGCGCATTACCAAGTGACACACGAATATTCGTCAAGTTATCAAACTTCCACAGCGCATATACATCAAGTACACGTTTTGGAATTGAATAAGACGCTTGATTCACAGAGATACGCACTGGACCGCCACTTTGGAAGTTCAAATTTCCACCAAGGGTTAACGGCATATCGTTGAGTTTGTAGTCGACACCAAAGTTTGCACTCACTGGCGTCTGTGCATCCAAACGGTTATTCGGACCTGGTACAGAATTTACTGTCGATGAGTTAAACGCCAAATTCGCACGGAAATCAATCGCTGGCGCATCCTCCATCAAAGTGCGAAGCGGGAACTTAGCATCGAACTCGACACCACGTGTGGACGCTTGGCCGTCATTGACTGGCATCGCGATCCAAGTGCCGTTCACGTTGCTGACGCCCGTGCGAGTGAAGTCATCAATTTTACGCAAGAAGAAATTCACACTCAAAATACCGCCGTCTGGCAAATAGTGTTCGAATCCAGTATCAAGCCCCCATGCCAATTCTGGCTTCAGGTTTGGATTCCCCATACGGTCCGGGCTGGTCGCACTATTGTTGCTGGAGATAAAACGACGTGGAATCAAGTTACCTGTATCCGGTGCCTTATAAGTGCGAGTTAAACCCACACGAATTTGATCATTTTTGCTGCCTGGGAGTTTGTACAAAGTTTGCAAGATCGGGCTCATCACGCTGGAACGATTATTCACTTCAGCATAATCACTGCCTTGGCTATGGGTATCAATACCTTCCCACCGGATACCGGCGTAAATGGACCACAGCTTCGACACCGTCCATTCATCTTGGACATACAATGCGAGACGAGTCACATCTGCATTAAATTTTTCATTCAAGTTGATAGGACGAATGAGACCTGTGCCAGTCAATACATCAGTCTGTTTATTATCATCCTCGCGATTACTATATCCACCATCCCAGCCTGCCGCGATTGCATGGTCTTCCACAAACGGCGCAGTATACTTACCACCAAAAGTAAAACCATTATCAGTGCTACTTGAGTCTGCTACGCGAGCCAAAGTTTGTTTCGCTGAATTACCGACAAACGTATTTTCACTGGTGCGACGGTTGACGTTAGCGCCAAAACGCACATCGAGTTTCGCACTGTCTGCCAACTTATGCACCCAATTCAAATTAGTGCGAGCCGACGCAGAAGAAGAACTACCGTTGGAAGCACTATTCAGATACAAACGTTCGTCTGGAACAGTCGTAGTGGTCGAATCCGTATTATTGAAGCTGAAGCGGTTTGCATTGATAAAACTTTGGGACGTGATCATGTCACCATTTTCCAACATCCAATTGATACGTGGAGACAGTCCTATAAAACTAAACGTGCCATTACTTTTGGTATTTGTTCTATGCGCATAAACCTGCTTTCCATTGGCATCTGTCATCACTTCATCGCTGATGCTTGGGCGCTCAAAATCTCCGTGATTCAAATTACCGGAAACCGAGTAAGACATACGTCCAACTTTATCAGACAATTGCAGACTCGCATTGACACCGTACTTACCATTCTCTTCACTTGCGCCTAGCTTTAATTCTCGCTGCGCAGTCACAATCGCCTTTTTCAAAACGATATTAATGGCACCCGCAATCGCTTGTGTACTGAGTTCAGCTGTAGCAGAACGGAATACTTCAATCCGTTCGATATTATCTGGAGCAATCGAGTCAAGAGAAAAACCTGGCGGGCTTGGTTCACCATTCAACATAATTTGAGTATAACCAGCACCAAGACCACGCATACGAATCGCGCCACCGCGGCCTTGAACACCACCAATCGTCACACCCGGCAAACGTTTTAAGACGTCACCGATATTCGAATCACCGTAACGTTGGATCTCTTCCTGTGTCACCACGATCTTGCTCGCCGTGTCTTGGCGGCGCTCGTCATAACCTTTAGCGCCGCTAATTTCAACCTTCTGCGTTGGCGCTGTTGCTGGCTTAGCCGGTGCCGCTGGCTTAGCAGGAACGACAGGTTTCTGTTCTGGTTTCACTGTTTCCTTGGATGCTTCTTGTGCCAACGCAGACGCACTAAAAGCCATACTCAAGGCGAAAGGAATTAAAGCAAGACGAAATGGAGATGTTGCAGATGACATATAAGAACCAAAAAGTGATTAAAGATGAGACTTGGACGTGGTGCAGCGCAAAAAAGTTCAGGGCGATGCACTAAAAGAAACACTTTGATACAAAACCTGGGGGGAGCGAAACAAAGGACTCACTGTCCTTACATTACGCAACAATTGCGCTTTGTTTCATGTTCTTACCGCTAGTCGCACTGGCCAATTGGACGACAAAACTGGTCAACAAAGTGCGGCGCGAATTATAACGGAAATCGAGAAATGTCATTGCGGGTCAGAATCACTCTGCCGCAATCAAACTGTTTTGAATGACTACAAATTAAATGAAAGTTAAGAGAAATAAAAAGTTATCAGCGAATACAAGCTACAAAGTTTGCAATTTATCCAACAAACCTTGGCAAGCATCGGCCACCCTATCAATGCTTTGTTCGCGCAGCTTATTCAGGTCCACTGCCGCTTCACTGCGTAAGCCAGCCCATTGCAGCAAAGCGCGGCAGGCTTGTGGATGATCAAACACACCATGCAAGTAAGTACCCAAGATTTGATCATCAGGTGAACGGCAGCCCTCTTCCTCAACGCCTGCTTCAGTCTGGATCAAAAATGCCGGCAAGGTATCACTGCTGGCATAGGTCAATCCCATATGAATTTCATAGCCCTCAACCCGACTATTTTGCCCCTCACCGAAGGCACACACACCCTGCACTTGTTGTAGGCGCTTCTCTTGCGTGAGCTCGGTGGTGATGTCGAGTAAGCCAAATCCATCTGACTCTCCGGCCATCCCTTCAACCGCATGCGGGTCATCAATCACTTGACCCAACATTTGATAGCCGCCACAGATACCGATGACTTTGCCACCGTAGCGTAGATGTCGTTCTAGCACGGCTTGCCAGCCACCACGTTTTAAAAATGCCAAATCATCACGTGTGTTTTTACTGCCGGGAAGAATGATTAAATCTGCGGCGGGGATAGGATGGTCTGGTCCAATAAATTGTAAATCCACATCAGGGTGTGCGCGCAGTGCATCAAAGTCAGTGTGGTTAGAAATACGCGGCGTTGCAGGCACAATCACTTTGAACTTGCCCGACTGCGTTTGTTTAAGTTGAATCGCATCCTCGGCATCGAGCATCAGCCCATGTAAATAGGGGATGACGGCCAACACGGGCTTACCAGTTTTCTGCTCCAACCAATCAAGGCCGGGTTCAAGCAAAGAAATATCACCACGAAAACGATTAATCACGAAACCAATAATGCGTTTCTGTTCACTTTCAGACAAACAGGCAAGCGTACCCACGAAATGCGCAAACACGCCGCCACGATCGATATCAGCGACCAAGATCACTGGGCAATCCACCGCCTCAGCAAATCCCATATTGGCGATATCACGGGCACGTAAATTCACTTCAGCGGGGCTACCTGCACCTTCGACAATGATGCTCTCATATTGATTCTGCAAACGTTGATAAGACTCCAGCACTGCCCCCATGGCGATGGTTTTGTACTGGTCGTAATCACGCGCATTCATATCGGCACGCACTTTACCGTGTACGACGATTTGTGCTCCTGTATCCGAAGATGGTTTGATCAACACCGGGTTCATATCGGTGTGCGGCGCCAACCCTGCAGCTTGGGCTTGTAAGGCTTGGGCACGACCAATCTCACCACCATCTGCAGTCACTGCACTATTCAAGGCCATGTTTTGCGGCTTCATCGGCACTACACGCACACCTTGGCGTTGCAATAGGCGGCAGAGCGCGGTCACGATGGTGGTTTTGCCCGCATCGGAAGTCGTACCCTGTACCATTAAGCTTTGAATTTTCATGCGGCTTCTATTCTATGTCGATTCTATTTCTGTTCTCTAATTGGAGGCGGCGTACCCACACAAACCACACACACCAAGCTAGCTATTGCACTTGATACCAACGCTCAATACAGCGGCGCAATTGACTCAAACCTTCGCGTATCGCCGCTGGGCCGGGTGACAAAATATCGGGCGACTTAATCTCAAACAACATATTGTTTTTCACCGCAGGAATCTGATCCCAGCCTTCTCTCGCCGCTACAGTTTCAGCACGAAACTTCTTACCACACCACGATCCGATAATGATATCCGGAGAACGGCGCACGACTTCATCTGCGTCCTCGATGATACGATGTTTCGCTTGCTGTTGGGCCCCTAAGTCTGCAAATACATCGACCCCACCTGCAATCGCTATCAACTCCGACACCCAACAAATTCCAGAGATCATCGGCGCATCCCACTCTTCGAAATACACCCGAGGCCGACGTGGCCATTGACGTAGCGATTGCGCGGCTGCTGCACGTATTGCCGCAATATGATCTTCTAATTCTTGTACTAATTGTTCACCAGCCTCGCGCCTATCGATCAATGCCGCAACGCTCAGTATCATACGAAAGATGCCAGCAATGGTGTATTGATTATAGGCATGCACTTCCACACCTTCAGCCACAAGCTGTCGACACAGTTCCGACTGCATATTCGAAAACGTCAAGACAAGATCTGGATCGACAGCCAAAATCCTTTCTGGCTTGGCCGATGAAAAACCACTAACTCTAGGCTTCTCAAGCCTTGCACGCGGAGGATGCACCGAATATCCCGAAATGCCGACCACCAAATCTTCGGCACCCAAGGCATACATCACTTCCACCGCTTCGGTGCTCAGGCACGCAATTCGCTGATACATACTTGCCATCTGACTTCTACCTCAAAAATAAATGTGCCGCTGCACGTGGGTTGGAGGGAAAGTAAGCATGAAAATACGAGGCATGTAGGCCATTCAAGATATAAACCGCTTCACCGACAAGTGGCATCTCCGAATTGGCGGGTACGGCTTGTTTCTTGGTATAAGTAGCGGGAGTCAAATGCGTATCAAAGCGTGAGAAGTGAAATGTATGGCCACGCAACACACCTTGCACAAGACTCAAGCTATGCATCCCTAAGGCTTGTAAGCGTTTCTGCATCTGTATCACTCCAGGCAATAACCCCGCCATTTCCCATTGCTTACCATCGAGATCAAGTAGATGCTCGCTGAGGCTCATCATGCCGCCGCATTCCGCATAAATAGGAATTCCTTGTCGATGTACACGCCGTATCGATGCTTGCCACACGTGCGCCTCTTGCAGTGTTTTCGCGTACAGCTCCGGATAGCCACCGGGGAGAAAAACCGCATCGGCATAATCTGGCACGGCCTGATTTCGCAGAGGAGAAAAATACCTTAGCTGCGCACCTAAATCTTCTAAGCATGCAAGGTTCGCCGGATAAAGAAAGGCAAACGCTGCATCACGAGCAATAGCAATGGTCTTGTTTTGAAGGAGTTTGGGTATCACAAGATTTGCATCGGACTCATGGAAGAATTCTGCACTCTCCATCATCCTGTGCGCAGCGTTTGCGGATTTCAATCGCTCCCAAACCTCTGCCTCAACACGCAGGCTGGCTCCTAGTTGATGTAAGCTCTGTTCCAAATCGCTCTGCTCTTCCGGTAGCACCAAGCCTAAATGTCGCTCTGGAAGCGTTTGCGTTTGCCGAGGCAAGCTGGCAAATAAAGGAATGTCGCGCAGAGCACTTTTGATCATCTGCAAATGGCCATCCGACGCCACACGATTGGCGATCACACCTGCCAACTTCACTGGCCCAAAATCGCGCAAGCCAGCCGCTACTGCACCCACGGTTTGCGCCATCGCCGACGCATCAACCACCACCAACACAGGAATACCAAAAGCATTCGCCAAGTCGGCCGACGAAGGCGAACCGTCATACAGCCCCATCACACCTTCAATGAGCACGAGATCAGCGGTTTGCGCTGCACGCAACAATAAGCGACGACAAGCTTCTTCACCATTGAGCCATAAATCCAGCGACTCAACCACAGAACCACTCGCGCGCTCTAACATCAGAGGATCGATGAAGTCGGCCCCCGTCTTAAACACGCGTACAACTTTTCCTGCTTGTCGAAAGTGACGCGCTAAAGCAGCCGTAACGGTCGTCTTGCCCTGCCCTGATGCTACCGCAGAAATCAAAAAGATAGGAGCCAAACCGTGTGGCACACTCACCATTCTATGCATTCCTGTGCGGTAACGCCGCTCTTAAAGGCGTGCTTCACTTCTTGCATTTCAGTGACGGTATCGGCAATCGCCACCATTTCGGGCAAGGCGCCACGCCCTGTCAAAATCACGTGTTGCATGTGGGGGCGTTGCTGTAAATCGTGGATCACGGTTGGGAGATCGAGATAATGATACTTCAGTGCGATATTGATTTCATCGAGCAGTACTAAGGCTATATCAGGATCACGCAAAAATTTTCTGGCCTGTTCCCAAGCGGCCTGCGCCTTGGCGGTATCGCGTTCGCGATTTTGTGTATTCCAGGTATAGCCTTCACCCATCGCATGAAACTCGACTTCTTCCGGAAAGCGACGTAAGAATTTTTCTTCGCCGGTTGACATCGCCCCTTTAATGAATTGAACGACGCCCACCTTCTTTTGATGACCCAATGCCCGCATCACCATGCCCAAACCGCTGGAACTCTTACCTTTACCATTGCCACAATTCATCACGATCAAACCTCGCCGAATTTGTGCGCTCGCTATTTTTTCGTCGATCAATTGCTTTTTGCGTTGCATCCTTTGGGCATGCCGCTGGTTCAGGGCTTGCCGCTCTTCTTCGTTTTCAATACTCATGCGTTTACCGTCGGTAAGAAAAGCGTTTGTGATCCGTGCACAAAGCGCTCAATAGGATGCCCTAAACATGCACCCAAATGATGCGCTTGCATGACATCCTCTTTAGAGCCAAGTAAGCATCTGCCATCGGGCATCATTAATACCGCGTGGGTAGCAACTTGATAAGAGAGATTCAGATCATGGCTAACCATGATGACGGCTTTATTTTTTTGCTGACAATTTTGTGCCAAGATTTGCATCACACTCACTTGATGCGCCAGATCCAAGGCGTTTGCCGGTTCGTCTAACAGCAATAACTCAGCGTCTTGTGCTAACAAGGCGGCGATTGCCACACGCTGACGCTCACCGCCCGACAAACTGCGCACATCACGTTGCGCCAAATCTTCAACGTCGAGTAGGCGCATCGCCGCCATCGCGATTTGCACATCATCGCCCGATTCCCAGTAGTGATTGTCTTGGTACGGATGACGCGCGCTCAATACCGTTTCCAAAGCACGATAGGCAAATGCATCAACACGTCCTTGAGGTAAGTAGGCGCGTAGTTTCGCCAATTCAAACAAGTCCCAATCGATCAAACTTTTATCCTGCAAGAGAACCTTGCCTGCTTGAATATCGCGCATACCAGCTAAGGTTCGCAACAAAGTCGACTTGCCAGCACCGTTGCGACCGATAATGCACCAACATTCGCCTCGCTGGACCTGCCAACTTAAGTCTTGCGCTAACACACGTGCGCCGACCTTCAGTAGCAAATCTTGAGTCGATAACAGGACCGGAGAATTGACGCTAGTGATGTGGCTCATATTAGCGTCTCCGTAATTGATGGAGTTGGAACAAAAATACTGGCACGCCTATCATTGCCGTGATTACACCCACCGGTAATTGGTGTGGAGCGGCGACTGTTCTGGCGAGTGTGTCGGCGACCACGAGAAATGCACCACCACCTAAGCTCGCCAGCGGTATCAACAATCGATGATCTGGGCCAAACTTAAACCGACAAGCATGCGGAATGATGAGACCAACAAAACCGATGCTACCCGCCGTACTGACAGCACTTGCTGTCAACAAAGCCGCACACACAAACAGGAGTCGACGTAACTGCCCTACATTCACGCCCAAGGCTCGCGCATTATCGGCATGCATGGCCGCGATATTGATTGCTCTCGCTTTCGACAGCATCAGGGCCGCGACGCCTATCCAAATCGCCCAAGAGATATAGCGCGGTTGGGTATTTGATAAATCACCTATCATCCAAAACACCATGCCACGAAGACTGTGATCTGGCGCAATGGATAAAAGCAAAGTGACGATGGCACCGCAACCCGAAGCAACGATGACACCCGTGAGGAGTAACAAGGGAGTGCTACCTTCCGCACTTCCCGCACCACGAAAATCACGGTAGGCCAAACCAAACAACAGAGCAGCCACACACATCGCACCTGAGAAAGCGGCAACGTCAACCATGATTCCTGCGCCAACAAATAATATCGTCGCCAATGCACCGACCGAAGCGCCACCCGACAAACCTAAGACATAGGGGTCCGCCAAGGGATTACGCAGCAGCGCCTGCATTAAGACACCAGCTAATGCCAGGGTCGCGCCTGTCACAAAAGCACTCAAAGCGCGGAACAAACGCAGGTCTAATACGCTACTGGCAAGGCTCTCGCGCTGGCCATGCAGCAATTCGTTTAACGCAGAAAATAACTCAGGCAACGATAAACTGACGGAGCCTGTGACACAGGCAAATAGCAGACTCATAAAGGAAAGCACCGCCATTGCGATCAGCAAGACGAGTGCTCTTTGCGCAGTCATTACTTGTGGCATGCTCTGAATGCTTTCCTAAGATGAGTCAACAATACAGCTTTTTACTACAAGCTTAATTAAAGCCGTAGTTCAAACCAACATAAACGTTGGAGCCTGGCGTATTGTAATTTCGCGCCAATTCGTATTTCTTATCGGCGACATTATTCCAACGTGCAAGCAAGTTCCAGTTTTTAGCAAATTGATAGTTGGCCACTAGGTTAAGCACACCAAAACCACCTAGACGATTTTTATTGGCTTGATCATCAAAGCGTTCGCTAGACAAAACGTTCTCGACGCTAAAGGTCCAATCTTGCCAACGATAATCTGCACCTAAGGTCGCATGCTGTTTAGAACGACGCGCCAAACGATTACCAGTCAAATCATCTTTAGGATCTTGAATATCAAGCGTCGCTCGCAAACTCAATTGATCGAATTTTGTCGAGGCACTCAAAGTAAAGCCAGACAAAGTCGCTTTATTGATGTTGTAAGCACAGCCGTATTTGTGCGTGCTCTGCTGCACTGGGCAAGGATTTGCGGTCGCGATCAAATCAGTGATTTTGTTCTCGTAGTAAACGGCACTGAACATCGTGACATTATCGTCCCACACCAAACCAATTTCTTTGTTCTTACCCAGCTCAGGACGATTGATATCGAGACCATAGCCTGGGTAATACAATTCATTAAAGCTCGGAGCACGGAAGCTCGTGCCATAGCTCACATTCGCCCGCAGGTTTTCTGTTAAGCGATAGCCGTATGCCAAGTTGTAAGTATTATGTGAGCCGAACTGAGAATTACGATCGCGACGCACACTGGCTGTCGCCAAATGAGCGTCTTGTTTTAAGGTATAGGCTGCCGCATACGAAGTCGTATCACGTTCACCACCAACACCTGCAGTGGTGGTCTTCACATCTTCCTGGCGTTTCTCAACGATCAATTGCAAAACGTCGCGACCGAAGTTCACATTGTTTTGCCAATTCCAACCACGTTGCAAAGTTTCCGCATTACTTTTGCCGTAAGAAGCATCGGAAAATACACGATCATTGCCACGAGAGTACTGCAAGCTCGTGCTCCAATCCGCGCTCACTTTGCCTTTCACAAAAGCAGCCGTGTTATCGAGTTTTTGCTGGCTACGATCGTCGTATTTCGCGCCTGCATCAAAGCGCACATCGAGCGTACTTTGCAAGAAATTGACGCCAGCGGTCCAGTTAGGATCGAGCTTCCACGCCATATTGCCGCTAAAGCTTTTTTGCGTATAACCATCATTATCTGGATTGTAGGTGAAAGCACCAGATGCTGGTTTTGATGCGCTGAAACCATCGCTACTTTCGCGCGCTGCATTTAGAGCGTATTGAAATCCGCCCTGATCAGAACCGAAAACCCCAGCTGAGAATTTACGCAAACGATCTGTACCCATGCCATAGCTAAAGTTAGTACTAGCGCCCATGCTTGATTTTTTCGTGAACAGTTGAATTACGCCGCCCATGGCATCCGCGCCATATAAACTAGACAGTGGGCCATATACAATTTCAATGCGCTCAATTTGCGCCAAAGGAATGGTGCTCCAGGTTGCACCTCCGGTGGTCGACGCGCCAATACGCACGCCATCGATATACACCACACTTTGCGCATTCCCAGCGCCACGTACAAAAATAGAAGAGACAGAACCCGCACCGCCCGTACGTGAAATTTCGATACCGCGTTGCTGCTGTAGAAGATCAACGATACTGGTCGCACCTGACTTATTGATTTCTTCTGCCGTGATCACGACGTTATCGGCTAACACATCTTTCGCCACCTGCGGCTGACGACCAGCAGTCACGATTACGCGCTCATTGGCGTCGCTATCGTTATTGTCGAAGTAAGTAGAGATAGCGAAAGCAGGAAAAGCAGCAGCCACCGCAGCAGTGGTTGCCATTAATTTGAAGATAGATTTCATATACACTTTGAATAAGTAAGTCGCAAGCAGCCGAGATCCCCGTTGGGTGCTTGAATACAAAGTGCGGAATAGGAAAAAGACATGCAGCAGAAATCTGGCACACACTCGAACATCCCCGTTCGCGGCACTTCACTTATTTTGGCCGGTATCCGGGCTGACAAGCATCACCATCTGACCTTCCCATGCATACAGCACAGTGGTATTGAAGGATGGCTGGCAAGAAAAATCTTGCGCTTGTTCACCGTTGCGGGGGCAGCACACTCGAGCAAAAGACTCTGTGTTTCCCGTTTAACCGCCAACACGAATATGTCAGCGAGCACCAAAACTGTGTCATTTTACCTCGATGAACCGAGAACAACAAGGAAGCTCGTTGTCTGCATCGAAAAACCTATTCTAAATCAAGCTAATTTCGGTGCATCAAAAATGGCCTAAGGATCCAACTTACTCGTCATCGATACCCAGGCCGCGAGTAAATCGCGATGCAATTCTGCTAGCTCAACAAATTGAACGCCGATTCGAAAAAAATTGCCACTCAAAATACAATGTAAGACCCGTACCTTGCACGGCACTTTATACATATTCGAAATCTGATCGATGTGAGGAATTTCTATCATCATCTGATGGTCGCGCTCAACCACAGCGGGCTGAGGGCATTGAAACAAGATGCCGGAATCGGAAATATTGATCACTTTAATCGGCAAAATACTGCCATCCGTAGCACGAAAGGCACCACGCCAAGTAACATTAATTCGAGGACTACGCCGTAACTCCACACTCTACCCTTATCAGCAATGCAGCACATCCTGCTTGGCCCTGAACTTAAGAAATTTATCCAAGGCAACTTATTGCATTACGTTACCATGAGTCTAGCGACTCGCGCGAAAAACATGGTAAAAAGACTATCGTTGGGTATTAAGGCTTCCCGAATTACAACACTTCACCGCCAAAAAGCTGGCAGGTGAAATCTCTCACACGCCGCCAGCGATACGAATCCTGCTTTTGTAAATCGACTTTCGACCTCGACTATTTATTGATTCTTCCATTTGTTATAACCAATACCGATCACTAATGCAGCTAAACCAAGCTCGGCCATAAAAATCAAAGTAGATTCCGTCGCGACATGATTAAATCCAAACAAGTCGACCATAGGAATGCTATTTGCCTGACTTGCAACATAGAGCCAAAACAAATGCAAGGCGAGGAATGGTCGTGCGCTACGTGTAATTCTGCCTGCTGCACATGCCAAGGCTGAAGCCGCGAGGAAACCTGTAATCATCATCAATACGAAAAATCCTTCAGAGCGCAACAGTCGCAACATTGCGATGCCTCCGAACATCAAGGCCAACATCAAACATGCACTCAGTTGACGTAAGTAACGCCGTTCAACGCCACCTCTGACGGCCGCAGTCATGCTTTCTATCCCTGCTTGATAGTCACGCGTACTGATATCGACGATCAACATACCCCAAGCCATCACCACAAACGGCAGTACCACGAACAACTTAGCTTCACTATTGAAGATCGCCAAACCATTCAACACCAATAAACACAAAATGAAAATCGGTGCAGATATCAATGCGAGCGCAACATCCGCTAAGACTTGCCCAAAGAAATTCGGAATCCGATTAGCGACCGCCATCAATGGCTGTGCAAGACGCGCCAATGGGCGACTCCAATGATTCAAAATTTCAATCGGTGAACGACGTTTGCGTGCTTGCGATAATTTCACACGATCGGGCGAAAAACGGTGAAATAGTGGGAAAGCAAAAAATAAAGGAATCAGTGCTACCGCGCCACTTGCAATACGCAAACCGAGCATTTTCAAAGACCACAAAGATGCTGGCAAGACGATGGGCGCTAGCGCTGGATCAAAATTTCCCCCGCCGAGCGAGAAGTTCTTGGTGTTCAATTGGCCCTGCAAATTCGCGATTGTTGTCACAAGCCCACCAAAGTCAAATACAAACCATGCGGAGGTCTGCCCCATCCCAAGGTCCATAATTTTAGTGATCAAACTCAATTGCGCAACCCACAAGATCGGAAGAGCGTCGTGTAGGGAAAGAGTGTCTTCG